>JALYYZ010000343.1 GCA_030945985.1 Chloroflexota bacterium | reverse complement strand
GCTTGCAGGGTATCAACGATATGGCAGCCACGGCTGGCGTAAACATAATAGGCGGTACCACTCGCCCGACGCAACTGGCGAGGCCCGCTGGGATCGAGCAGACGGGGCACGGCGCGGAAGCATACAGCACTGAGGAGCGTCGCTCTAATAGCCAGGGCGCCCAGCCATCGGCCGATATCGGAAAAGATGGGCAAAAGTAAGACTCATAACCTTTCGACCTAGCTTTTGGGGAGGCGCGGACTTCTATGAATGTCACAGTGGGCTCGGTGACAATACCTTTACCGCCTGTGGGGCAAATCATCTTCCTGATGTCTGGAGGCCTGGCGGTGCTCGCCTCGCTCATGATGGTCACGCGCAAAGATGCCGTACATTCGGCATTGTGGCTGGTGGTCACCTTTTTCCAGCTTGCGGTAATGTACGTCATGCTGGGGGCCGAGTTCCTGGCGGCTTTGCAGGTGCTTGTCTACACAGGCGCCATCCTCGTGCTCTTCCTCTTTGTTATTATGCTCCTGGGGCTGCGTGAAGCCCCTAAGCTTGGAGGGATACACACGGCGCAGATGATTGCGGCGTGGCCCCTGGGTCTGTTGTTAGCCCTTGAGCTTACAACGGTAATCCTTTTCAATAATCAGCCTCCACAGGCACATAAGGGTGACCTGGTTGGTGGCGTAAACCAGGTGTGGAGTACTACGCGTGTTGCCGAGGTAGGGGGCAACGTGCAGGCGCTGGGGCAAACGCTCTACACGCAATTCCTGTTGCCCTTTGAGGTAGCATCTCTTATTTTGCTGCTCGCGGTGCTTGGCGCAATCGTGCTGGCGCGAAAAGAGGAGCCCGCTGAGGTGGAAGAGATCCTCCCCTCTATCGGTATATCGCTCGGACGGCGCTCAGTGTCCAACTCCCCACAAGAGGAGCAGATTGAGAAGAAGCTACTCCCGGCCCTGGGTATCCGGTCCGCGCCCGACATGCGCTCCAACGATTATGAAATGCCCACAATGGAGCAGCCAAGTGGGTTTGGCGCGGGCACAACGTCGGGCGCGGACGTGGATAAGAGCGGTGCATCAGGTTCGCGTAAGGTATAAGAAGCAGAGATCCGGGAACGGTATTGTGGAAGTGTCCCACATGCAACATTGGAGGAGAGAGTATGTCAACGGTGTCTGAGACAGTAGGTGTGCCGCTGAACTGGTTCCTTGTGGTCAGCGCCCTGCTCTTTAGCATTGGTATGATCGGCGTGCTTACCAGACGCAATATCCTGGTGATCTTTATGTCCGCCGAGCTGATGATGAACGCAGTAAACCTTGCGTTGATAGCGTTCGGGGCACAGCTAAACTCGATGGCAGGGCAGAACTTCGTGGTCTTCGTGGTGACTGTGGCCGCCGCTGAAGCAGCCGTTGGGCTTGCTATTATAATCTCGCTTGTGCGCCAGAAGCCCACCGTGGACACCGATGACATTGAGATAATGCGCGATTGACGAAGCTCCGGAACTGGACCTTCAGTCTCCGGTTTATGATTTGCAAAGGGATAGTAAGAAGCCGGAACAGGTAGAAGGGGAAAGGAATGCCGTTCTCTATCATTGACTATATTTGGATATTGCCCGCCCTGCCGCTGCTGGCCTTCATCGTCAACGGCCTCTTCGGCAGACGGCTAGGTAAGGCCGCAGGGCCGATCGCCACGGGTCTTATCACCCTCACCTTTCTGCTGTCGGTGGGCATATTCATAGAGGTGCTGAACAAACCGGAAGGGCAGAAGGCTACTGAATTCTTGCTCTATACCTGGATACCCTCGGGCGACTTCCACGTCGATATTGCCTTCCTGGTAGATCCATTGACTTCTATCATGCTACTCGTGGTCACCTCGGTGGCTACGGTGGTACATTTTTACTCAATAGAGTATATGGCCGATGACGATAGCTTTGCTCGCTTCTTTACATACCTCCCGCTCTTTGTATTCAGTATGCTCATACTGGTGCTGGCTAACAACTTCCTGCTGCTCTACGTCGGCTGGGAGGCGGTGGGCCTCTGCTCCTTCCTGCTTATAGGCTTCTGGTTCTACAAGAAATCGGCGGGCGACGCAGCCAAGAAGGCCTTTATCGTAAACCGTATAGGCGACTTCGGTTTCGGCCTGGGCATCATGCTCCTCTTCGTCAACTTCAGCAATCTCGGAAGTGATCTGACATATAGTGGTATATTCAACGCCGTCAAGCACCAGCCGATGATGCTGGGCAATTTGACCATAGTCTGCCTGCTGCTCTTTATGGGGGCCATGGGCAAAAGCGCCCAGTTCCCTCTGCATGTGTGGCTTCCCGACGCCATGGAGGGCCCGACGCCCGTCAGCGCCCTCATACATGCGGCCACAATGGTCACGGCGGGCGTTTATATGGTGGCTCGCCTCAACCCGCTTTTCGCGCAGGCGCCTGATGCGCTGGCGATTGTTGCCATTATTGGCACCACAACGGCTCTACTCGGTTCCACGATAGCCCTTGTGAACAACGACATCAAGCGCGTAGTGGCATACTCCACTGTTTCGCAGCTTGGCTATATGTTTGCCGGCCTCGGAGTGGGCGCATGGGCGTCGGCTATCTTCCACCTGATGACGCATGCCTTTTTCAAAGGTCTACTCTTCCTGGGCTCCGGGTCGGTGATCCACGGTATGCATGGCGAGCAAGATATACGCAAGATGGGACAGCTTCGCAAGAAAATGCCTACCACGTACAGGACCTTTCTGATAGCCTCCCTTGCTAACGCCGGTATAATTCCCTTCGCGGGCTTCTGGTCTAAAGACGAGATTATCGGCAATTCTTTCCTGCGTGGGCACTGGATCGTGGGCGCGCTGCTCACCGCGAGCGCCTTCTTGACGGCCCTCTACATGTTTAGGCTGGTCTTTGTAGTCTTCCACGGCAAGGACAACGTGCCCAAAGATGTGCATCCGCATGAGTCTCGACCGCTCATGGCGTTGCCGCTGGTGGCGCTGGCTGTGCCTGCGGCATTGATCGGCCTGGCTGGTGTACCGCCCGATAACGGCTTCTTCCACAGCTTCATCGAGCCTGTTTTCGCTCCTGCTATTGAACATCTGCGCGACCTGCATGGCATCATTCCTGAGCCCGGCTTCACTTTGCCGACGATGCTCATTATGCTTATTTCGACGATGGTTGCCGTGGGCGGTATTTTTACGGCCTTCCTTCTCTACTTCAAGCCCAACCCATTGGCCGGCGTAATGGCAAAGGGAATGTCCGGGCTGTACAATGCTCTGCTCAATCGTTGGTACTTCGACGAGCTTTACCACAGAGTGGTTGTAGACGGAGGCAAAGCCATTGCCTACACCCTCTGGAGGGGCGACCAGAATATCATAGATGGCCTTGTAAATGGCGTCGCCGGTCTGGTGCGTGGCGGCGGCAATCGCCTGCGCCGAATACAGACGGGTTTCGTGCAAGGTTATGCGCTCGCTATCGGTGTTGGTCTGGTGGGCCTTATCACTTATATGTGGTTCACAATGTCGAAATAAGTTCCGGGTCCTGAGCCGCGCCGCAGTGTGTGGCTGCTGAGCCTGGAATCGTTGAGAGGGGTGAAGTAGTGTTCGACAACAATACCATGGGGTTTCCGATATTATCGGTGATCGTCTACCTGCCGCTGGTAACGGCTCTTGTGTTGCTTTTCCTGAAGAATAACAACAGGGTACGCGCAGTAGCCGCTGCCGGCGCTGCGGTGAACCTGGGTCTGTCGATCGTAGCTCTTGGCTTCTTCCTGTCCACAGCCGCTTCAAGCAAAGGTGGTCCGGATGGCTTTGAGCTTCAGGAGAAGACGAAATGGCTGCCTGACCTGAAGATTGGCTACCACATGGGCGTCGACAATGTAAGCATACTGCTGGTAGTGCTTACCACGCTGCTCACACTTATCTCTATCGTAGTGTCGTTCGCGCCTATCCAGAAGCGGGTCAAAGAGTATTACATGATGATACTCTTCCTTGAAGCGGGCATGCTCGGCGTTTTTGTGTCGCTCGACTTCTTTCTCTTCTACATCTTCTGGGAAGTCATGCTCGTGCCCATGGCGCTCATAATCGGCATCTGGGGGAGTTCCAATCGGGTCTACGCGGCTGTCAAGTTCTTTCTCTATACGTTGGCAGGCTCGTTACTGATGCTTGTGGCTATTATTGCCGAGTATCAATTGCACGGCACCCTGGATATATTGCAGCTAATGCGCCTGGGACCCGGCGATGAAGTCGGTTTCCAGAACCTGGTCTTCCTGGCCTTCGCGGCGGCCTTTGCGGTCAAAGTTCCCATGTTTCCCTTCCACACATGGCTCCCAGACGCCCATGTAGAGGCTCCTACGGCAGGTTCTATCATACTGGCGGGGGTGCTCCTGAAAATGGGCGCCTATGGCTTTATACGCTTTGCTATGCCGATCACGCCTGCGGGTGCTGCCTCCTTTGCGCCGATCATGGTAGGGCTATCGGTGATTGCTATCATCTACGGCGCGCTCGTGTCGTTGGTGCAGCCCGATCTCAAGAAGCTGATCGCCTACTCCTCGGTGAGCCATATGGGCTTTGTCACGCTTGGGCTCTTCACGGGAGTGTGGCTTCACCAGTTGGGGTTTGGTGACGCCACGCAGGGAATAGATGGTGCCATCATTGTAATGATCTCCCACGGCCTCTTGACAGGTGGGCTCTTCCTCTGTGTCGGGTCGATATACAACCGCCTGCACAGCCGGCAAATATCGGAAATGGGAGGGCTGATGAAGCCCATGCCCGTATTCGGCGCCTTCTTTATGTTTATGATGTTGGGTTCGGTTGGCCTGCCGGGTATTAGCGGCTTTATTGGCGAGTTCCTGACCATGCTGGGCGCGTTCCGTGCAGACTGGGTGGTCGGCACTATTACCTCTCTGGTGTTAATATTTGCCGCCTGGTACCTCTTCTGGATGTTCCAGCGTGTGATGTTTGGCAAGACAATCCCAGCCGCGTTGGGTGAGCATGGGCACGAGCCGTTCAAGGACGTAAATCTAGCCGAGGGCGCTTCACTGGCCGTGCTGTCAGTGCTGAGCTTGCTGCTCGGTATTTTCCCAGGTCCTATTCTGGAGATGCTCCACCCCACGACGCAGACGCTGCTTTATACGGTGGCAGCGCACGCACCGCGTCTGGTGTCGCTTTCTCAAATGTTCTTTAAGTAGGCTTACACAAATGCCTGACTCGAATGTTGGGCACTCGTGCAAAGACAGGCACCATTGGCAGCACTTGAACAACATAACGAGCATCCTGATCTTCATCATGGTCCAACTATCATACATATTTCCGAGCCACATAGATACGCATTGGACGGGCCGCCCTGGTGGGCACCCTCGCCAGGTGCGAAGTTCGGACGAGAACAAAAAGGAGCTGGCCGTAAAAGGATAACGGCAGGCAGAAGGAGCAATTTAGATGCCGGTACTCGATTATAGCGCCCTCAACCCCGATTTTCTGGTAATTTCACCGGAACTTATCGTGGTACTCACCAGTATAGTGGTGATAATGGTGGATCTTTTCACCAGGGGACGGAGCAACAAGACCCAACTGCTGGCGGTGGTGAGCATCGCGGGCTATACCCTTGCCGGGATTATGTGCCTGCTGCTCTTCAACAACAACGCCGGCTTCCTGGATACTTTTCCTAAAGAAGGCTTCAGCCGGATGATGGTGGTCGATAACCTGGGGCTCTTCTTGCGGCTCCTCTCTCTGGGTACGGCCATAATCGCGGTGCTCCTCTCCACGCAATTCATCCGCGAGCGGGGCATGGCGCTCGGCGAATACTACGCCATACTGGCGCTGGCAACCTGCGGCATGATGGTCACAGCGTCTGCGGTAGACCTGACCACAATATTCGTCGGTATCGAGCTTTCGTCTATCGCCGTGTACATCTTGACCGGCTTCCAGCGCACCAGCAAGCTGTCCAATGAAGCCGCCGTAAAATATTTTCTGCTCGGCATCTTCTCCACGGCCATCCTGGTCTACGGCATGGCATGGCTCTATGGTATGACCGGGCACACGAATCTGCGAGAGATAGGCAAGGTTGTTGGGGCCGTTCAGTCAACAGGGAGCGGTATTACGGCCAATGGCGGTCTGATGCTCGCTATGCTGCTGCTTATCGCTGGGCTCGGCTTTAAGATAGCCGCCGTACCCTTCCACATGTGGACCCCTGACGCCTACCAGGGCGCGCCGACGCCGATTACGGCCTTTATGTCGGTGGGTCCAAAGGCTGCCGGGTTTGCGGCCACTATACGTATCATGACCGAGGCGCTCGGCCCCGCCTGGCAGCAGTGGGTGCCTGTGATGATCGTGCTGAGCATCATGACGATGACCCTGGGCAATGTCGTCGCGGTGGCTCAGCGCTCGCTCAAGCGTATGCTGGCCTACTCCTCGATAGCCCACACCGGCTATATGATTGTGGGCCTGGCGGCCTATACGCAGGCCAGCCACACCGAGGCTATCTCGTCCATACTCTTCTACCTGTTCTCGTATATGTTCATGAACATGGGGGCCTTCGGGGTGATCGTATGGATCCAGCGTCATGGTGTGTCGGACAACCTCGAGAGCTTCAGGGGCCTTTCTACGTGGGCACCCGGACCTGCAGCCCTCATGACCTTTTTCCTACTCTCTCTGACCGGCATACCACCTACTATAGGCTTCCTGGGTAAGTATTACGTCTTCGTGGCAGCCCTCAAATCGTCGTCAGATCTTACCTGGCTGGTGGTGATAGCCGTGCTAAATAGCGCCATCAGCGCATTCTTCTACCTGCGCGTTATCTGGTACATGTACTTTGAGGAGCCAAAGGTGGTGCGGCAGCAGCGCTCTTCTCCGGCTATCATCTTTACCCTTACCGCTTCGGCCATAGCGCTGGTGCTATTCTTCGTACTCGCAGGCCCCATATTGGACGCAACTCGCACAGCCATGCCCACGGTCGTGGCTATGCTGGCGCGCGGGGGGAAGTAGACTATAAGATGATAAGACAGCAAGAAGGGCAAGCCGTGTAGCTTGCCCTTCTTGCTTTCGCCCAGTCCGGTCCGACCCCGAAGGACGCGCCGCTAAGGTTATTAATGCAGCTTCATGGACCTTTTAGCTTTTGAAAGTTATACAAACAAATCAAAACCTGCAGGTTTTGATTTGTTTGTCTTGTATAAGAGCCCTCTTTCGCCAAGAGGTCACCTGAAGACGGATTAAGTACCACAAGGACTTGAACGATGCAACCCCCTCGCTTTGATTTGAATACAGCCCCACCAAAGCAGTCGGAGGATGAAGCCGACCTGACTACTCACGCCAGGCGCGTGCCCTTCCCCGTTTTCATCGTGATTGGTGTGGCTATGCTAGTAGTGCTCGGCACCCTGCTCGCTGTAGTGTTCGCCTCCCTGGCGCACTGATCTGCCACCTATGAGGTTGCTGTCAATGAGGCTGTCTACGCTCCCCTCCCTGACGCACTGATCTTCCCTATCATTTCCCGGCGCGTCTTCAGGTTACCTGGTGAGGATTCAAGAAGGCTCTTAACAATAGTATAGAAGTATAGAGGCCAAACAAATCCAAGCCCTTTTGCTTTGGACTTGTTTGGCCTCCACCACAAGATATTAGAACAAATTAGCTAATTATATGTGTAAAAAGTGGCGGAAAGAGAGCAAATCGGGTATAATTACAAGGTAAGCGCATATAATATGGAAGCTGGCCTTGACGTTACGCGGGGCTCTACATGGGAGGACCTTTTGGAGATAGGAACTATACAGACGGTAAATCTTGATTCGGAGATGAGGTCATCTTTCCTCGATTACGCCATGAGCGTAATTGTGGCTCGTGCATTGCCCGATGTGCGAGATGGCCTCAAGCCTGTGCAGCGGCGCGTGCTTTACGCGATGAACCAGATGGGCCTGCGCCACAACGTCCCTTATCGAAAGAGCGCCGGTATTGTGGGTGAGGTGCTCAAAGAATACCACCCGCACGGCGACGCGTCGGTATACGACGCCCTGGTACGTATGGCGCAGGACTTCTCGCTCAGGTACCCTTTGGTGGATGGGCAGGGAAACTTTGGCTCCGTGGATGGTGATCCAGCAGCGGCAATGCGGTATACGGAGGTACGGCTGCGCCATATAGCTGAGGAGCTGCTCGTCGATATAGAGAGGGAGACGGTGGATTTTGTCCCGAACTACGACGAGAAGGCGATGGAGCCGACTGTTCTCCCCTCACGCGCGCCCAATCTGCTGCTCAATGGCGCATCAGGCATCGCCGTAGGTATGGCGACCAACATTCCCCCACACAACCTGGGTGAGCTTGCAGCCGCCGAGACTTATCTGATCGACAATCCAAACGCGACGATCGAAGACCTGATGAAACTGGTGCCCGGTCCCGACTTTCCGACCGGCGGCATTATCATGGGCAACGAAGGCGTTCAGCTTGCCTACTCCACTGGTCGTGGTCGTGTAATCATGCGCGCCAAGGCTTACGTCGAGGAGAGCCGCGCAGGCCGCTACAGCATTATCGTCACAGAGCTGCCGTTCCAGGTGAACAAGGCCAGCCTGCACGAGAAGATAGCAGAGCTTATCAACGACGACCGCTTGCCCGGCGCCAGCCTGGTACGCGACGAGTCGGACCGCAACGGCATGCGCCTTGTTGTAGAGCTAAAGCGCGACTCGCACCCCAAAAAGGTGCTCAACCTCTTATTCAAGTACACAGCCATGCAGAGCACCTTCGGCGTGAATATGCTGGCGCTGGTGAACGGCAACGAGCCGAGAGTGCTTACCCTCAAGAAGGTGCTACAACACCACATAGATTGGCGGCGCGAGGTTATCACTCGCCGCACCCAGTACGACCTGCGCAAGGCGCGTGAGCGGGCACACATCCTGGAAGGTCTGAAGATCGCTTTGGATAACCTGGACGCCGTAATCAGCACCATACGTGGGAGCCGCACCTCTGAATCGGCCAAGGGCAATCTGCGCAGCCAATTCAAGTTCTCGGACGTGCAGGCGCAGGCGATCCTCGATATGCGCCTCGCGCGCCTCTCGGCCCTTGAGCGTAAGAAGATCGAGGACGAATATATAGCCGTCATAAAAGAGATCGGCTATATGGAGGACCTGCTGGCCCACCCCCAGAAAATATTCTCTCTTATCAAGGCCGATCTGAAGGACTTGCAGGAGAAGTACGGTGATGCGCGTCGTACGCGTATCGTGCCGGTCACCAGCACCGAATTCAGTGATGAAGACCTGATCCCCGACATGCAGGTGCTCGTCACGATCACCGATCGCGGCTACGTCAAGCGTATGCCACACGACACCTACAAGCGTCAGAACAGGGGCGGAGTGGGCATCATCGGCATGGTCACGCGTGATATGGACGCGGTTCAGCATATGCTCACTTGCAACACCCTCGATAGCCTCCTCTTCCTGACGGACAAAGGCAAGGTATACCAGCTAAAAGGACACGAGGTGCCCGACGCGGGTAGGCAGGCCAAGGGTCTGCCACTGGTGAACCTTGTCTCGTTGGAGCCGCAGGAGAAGGTCACGGGCCTCATAGCAGTGCGCGACTTCAAGAACGACGGCGCCTACCTGGTGCTCGCCACAAAGCAGGGTAAGATCAAGAAGACGCCTCTCAGCGATTACGCTGCTGTACGCTCGACCGGGATAATAGCCCTGAACCTCGAACCTGGCGACGAACTCGCCGCTTCTCGCCTATCACAAGGCAATGGTGACATCATCGTAGCCACGCGCAAAGGTCAGGGCATACGCTTCAAGGAAACCAACGTCCGTCCGATGGGCCGCGCTACGGCGGGTGTAGACGCCATAAAGCTGGGCAAAGGTGATGTGGTCGTGAGCATGGATGTTGTACGTCCAGACTCTAAGGCATCGCTGCTCGTAGTTACAAGCAAAGGCATGGGCAAGAGAACGCTGGTACGAGAATTCCCCGTGCAGGGTCGCGCCGGTAGTGGCGTTCGTGCGATCACTCTCATTTCCAAGGGTGGAGATGTTACTGTCGCCAGGATGGTCTTCCCGGATGATGATCTGGTGGTTATCTCCACAAACGGCCAGGTAATACGCATGTTTGCCGACGACATACCCCACAAGGGCCGGCCGGCACAGGGCGTGGCGGTGATGAATATGCGCGAAAAGGACGAAGTAGCCTCTATAGCTCGCATACCACGCACCGATAAGAGCGGCAAGCTCCTGGGCGACGATGAGCTTGAAGTACTCACGGAAGACCAGGTTGACGACGCCAACAGCAATGGGTCCAACGGTAATGGCAAAGCCAAAGCCCGACTGCTTCCCGAAATGCCGGCTATCGAGGAAGTAGAGGATGACGCTGAGGCGCAGCCCAAGAAGAGTGAGAAACCAATAGAGATAAAGTCCAGGGTGGGCAAGAAGTAAAGCCCAAACAGACAGGTATATGAAAAGAAAGGTCCCTCGCGCACCAGCGAAGGACCTTTCTTTTTCTATGTAAGCGGTCTTTACCGCAGGGCCTGGCGTCCTAATGTTTCCCGCCGACAGCCTGCTCCGTGATCTGGAGCAAGCTACATCAAAGAAGAGAGAGGTCCAACAGGGACCTCTCTCTTTACACTCTTTTTCTACGTTGCCGGCGAGGACTATGTGCCGTTCAGGCCTGAGCCGATCTTCGAGAAGGTGTTGTTCACCTGGTTGCCGAGGAAGGTCAGGATCAGGATCACGACTATGGCGATGAGCACAAGTATGAGAGCGTACTCTACCAGGCCCTGTCCTTTCTTCTTCATTGCATCGATCTTTGCGCGCATTCTATTCTCCTTGGATAATTCCGTGAATGATTTGGATAATATTTGCTGCTGCATAATTCGCATCAGATGATATTATCTTACAATCTCAGCACCACCTGGCCTATAGCCAACAAGTCCTATAAATGCTCCACTCCATATATGAACATAGTC
>JALYYZ010000318.1 GCA_030945985.1 Chloroflexota bacterium | reverse complement strand
TCAAGTCCATGTTGATGCTGCCGAATACGATTACAGACATGTTGCTCCTTGACAGGCGTGTTGCCCTTCCTCCGCAGCCCGCAGCAGAATTAGTGCCTGCAACTTCTCCCTCCCGGTTCGAGTGAGTTGCAGAGGCGCTAGACCACAGGGAAAGCCACGCCGGCATACAGGATTACATTCGGGTAGGGCGTAAATTCACCCCAAAGACAACAAGTCAAAACATCGAGGGTTTTGATTCGTTATCTCACTTTCAAAAGCTAAACGTCGTCGTCAACCGCATTATTAACTCATCTTACGCAATACGCGCGATTTTTGTCCTGCTGACAGTTACGGACTACGCATGAAAGTGGCTCTTGCTGCATAAGGTGAGTTAGTTACTAAGATTATGTCTGATCAGGCTCCTAAAGCAATACCACTGCCATCTGCCGTGCTACTAAACCTCGGCTCCTGACTTGAGACTCCTTCCGCACACCTCTCGAGCGGACCAGGCATCCGCTGCATGGCCACACTTCCCGGCACCCCTATCACATGGCGGTAAAGGCGCAGGTACAGGGTTCGGAATAGGCGTCCGCTGCATACCACACTTCTCCAATACTCACTATGCTCACCCCATACGTTCTTTGTGCTCCGGCTCTCTATTTTAGGACCAATGCCAGGGGCTGACGGGACTAAAGTCACTGATAAGATAGCTCAATGTGGCGATACACTATGCACATGAAAGAGCATGCATCTCTACACGTCGATATTGCTCGTCATCCCTTGCGACTGCCGTTTATGGCTCTGTCCGCTGTTGGTGTGGTGCTGGTCACCGTCGGAGCGCTCGTCATGCTGGGGTGGTATACTCACACAGCAGGATTGGTGCAGGTGTTTCCCGCCTTCACGCCGATGCAGCCCAATACTGCTCTTTGTTTCGTCTTCGCCGGGGCCGGCCTATTGCTGTGCGTGGCTCGCGGAGGCTCGCGTATAACCCTGCTATTGGGACTGGTGGTGGGGACGGTGGGAGTCCTGACTACAGCGGAGCACCTTTTCAGGTTCGACCTCGGCATCGATCAGTTGTTGGTAAACCAGTTCACGACGGTCGGCACTACTCAGCCGGGCCGTATGGCCCCCAACAGTGCGCTCTGCTTTGCACTTGTAGGTATTGCCTTCTCTGTTGTGGGCAGCAAGCATAAATCAAGGTATATCCCATCTATCCTTGCCCTGCTCGGTTCCCTGGTTCTTGCCCTGGGCACAGTGGCCTTTTCTGTCTACCTGGCCGGTATGAGCAGCGCCTCCGGTTGGGCCGACCTTACCCGCATGGCGGTCCATACAGCCTTTGGCATGGCACTGCTCGGGACCGGGATCATCGTAGTGGCCTGGACCGAGACCCCGCGCACAAGGGCCGGCGCGCCGCGCTGGCTGCCCCTGCCTGTGGGCATCGGCACTGCCGCCATTGCTCTGCTTATATGGAAGTCTCTAGACACCGAGTATCTGGCTCACGGTCTCAGCGCACAACGTCCTTTGCTGCTGGTGACCCTCTTTGGCGGCCTGCTCCTCGCGGTGTTGCTGTCCCTGGCCGTCTACATGGTGCAGGCATCATCGTCGCACGCACGCGAGATGGAGGCATCGAACCGCGACCTCCAAAACGAGGTGGCCGAGCACAAGCGCACCCAGGCCGAGCGCGACCGCCTCTTCGATATGTCGGTCGATATGATCGCTATCGCGAGGTTCGACGGCTACTTCATCAGGGCCAACCCGGCTTTTGAGAAGACGCTGGGCTACGACCAGGCCGAATACCTGAGCAGGCCCTTCCTCGATTTTGTCTGTCCCGAAGACCGGGAAGAGACGATCACGCAAATGTCGCGGCTACTGCTCGGTGAAACGGTCCTCGGTTTCCAGAACCGTTATGTTTGTAAGGACGGCTCCGAGAAGTGGCTGGACTGGGCTTGCGTTCCGGTAGTCGAAGAGGGCCTGATCTACGCTGTGGCCCGCGACATTACGGAGCAGAAGAAGGCAGAAGAAGCTCTCAGGGAAAGCGAGGAGCGCTACCGCACCGTCTATAATGCGCTGCACGAAGGCATTGTCCTTCAACATGCGGATGGCACAATCCAGGCGGCAAACGCCAGCGCGGAACGAATACTCGGACTATCCGCAGATCAGATGATGGGACGTACGTCGCTCGATCCCATGTGGCGCTCGATCCACGAGGACGGTTCTCCCTTCCCAGGTGAGACCCACCCTATTGTAGTTAGCCTCGCCACCGGGCAACCTCAGCGTAACGTTGTCTTGGGCGTCTATAAGCCGGACAGAAGTCTCGCGTGGCTCTCCGTCAACTGCCAGCCGCTCTTTCGGCATGGTGAGACAACCCCCTACGCAGCAGTTGCCTCTATTATTGACATCACAGAGATCAGACTATTGGAGCAATCGATCAGGGTATCTGAGGAGCGGTACCATTCTCTGTTTGAGCATAGCCTGGACGCCATCCTCTTGACCATGCCCGACGGGCGAATATTGGCTGCGAACCCCGCAGCGACAAGTATGTTCAAGCTTAGAGAAGAAGAACTGCTTCGGCTCGGGCGTGCCGGAGTAGTGGATACCGCCGACCCGCGCCTCGATGCGCTTATAGAGGAGCGTACCCGCACGGGCAAAGCAAAAGGCGAGATTACGATGAAGCGAGGAGATGGATCACTATTTCCCGCCGAGATTAGCTCAGCCATCTACCACGACAGCACGGGAAGGGCTCATACGAGCATGTTCGTCCGTGATATCACCGAGAGTAAGAAGATAGCCGAGCAGTTGACCTACCAGGCTTTCTACGACCCACTCACCCAGCTACCGAACAGGGCCCTCTTTATGGACCGGCTCGAGAGGCAGGTGCAGCAGGTCAAGCGCAACAAGAACCACCTCTTCGCCGTGCTCTTTCTGGATCTTGACCGCTTCAAGTTTATCAACGACAGCCTGGGCCACGCCGCCGGCGACAGACTGCTAACAGAGATAGCAGGCAGGCTCAAGACATGTGTGCGCGCCAACGATACTGTCGCGCGGCTGGGCGGGGACGAATTTACGATATTGCTCGATGGCGTGGACCAGATGAAATCGGCTACCATGGTAGCCGACAGGATACAAGACCTGCTCAAGCAGCCCTTCGACCTGTCCGGACACGAGGTCTTTATCACCGCTAGCCTGGGCATCGCAATCAGCACGTCAGGCTACAACAGCTCGGAAGATCTCCTGCGCGACGCCGACACCGCCATGTACCGAGCCAAGACTTCAGGCAAGGCGCGCTACATTATCTTTGATAGAGAGATGCATGCGGGCGCTATGCAAACTCTGCAGCTAGAGACCGACCTGCGCCGGGCGATTGACCGTGAAGAGTTCATCGTCCATTACCAGCCCATAATCGACATGGCCGGCGGCAAGGTAGCCGGCTTCGAGGCGCTGGTGCGTTGGCGTAGAGGGCCGGAAGGTAGCATGGTGCCGCCGGGCGACTTTCTGCCGCTGGCCGAAGAGACGGGGCTGCTAATATCTATCGATTGGTGGGTGCTCAAAGAATCCTGCCGCAAGCTGAAAGAAGAGCATGCCCGCTCTCGCACAAAGTCACGTCCCTGGGTCAGCGTCAACTTCTCCGCCAGGCAGTTCGCATCGGTGGGCCTGGTCGAGCGAATTAAGTCTATCCTGCGTGACACCGGCCTCCAGGCAAAATATCTGAGGCTGGAGATCACCGAAAGCGCCCTCATTGAGAACATCACATCCCTACAGGCTGTTTTCTCCCAATTGAGGAGGCTGGGCGTGCAACTATACCTGGACGATTTTGGCACGGGCTATTCCTCGTTGAGCTACCTGCATCGCTTCCCTGTCAACGCGCTCAAGATTGACCGCTCATTCATCAGCAGACTTACCGAGCCGGGCGGCAGCTCGGAAATTGTGCGGGCTACAATCACCCTGGCCCACGGCCTCGGCATGCCGGTGGTCGCCGAAGGTGTGGAGACGGCAGCGCAGTTGGACATGCTGAGTTTGCTGTGCTGCGACTACGCGCAAGGCTACTACTTTGCCAAACCTGCACCCGATATGGGCCTCGAGGTCATCCTCGCCGAGGCTGTAGCGGTCTAGCAATCATGGAGCAGGCAGCTAGTATCCTACCAGCAAAGTATTGATAGTTGCATTATTTCATACATGGTGAGAAATAATGCAACTATCAATCACTATTTGGGAAAAGAACGGTTCTTTCCAGGAACAAAGAAATATGACCCGCAGGGTCATATTTCTTTGTTTTGCTTTCAAAAGCTAAGAGGTCGTTCGAAGCTGCATTAGTGCCTTTGCTGTTATTGCCTGCCTGTGCAAAGCATGGTACAATCAATCAACTTGTGCAGGTGATCTGAAGATCTCTCCGGCGGCTACAAGCGTGATCCAAATGCTTGTGACCATATAGTCTGGTCAATAGCTATTCGCGGAAGAGCCCCAGGCGCAGCAGTACCTACACCGCAGGCTTGTACAAGCTTTGTATTTGCTAATGTTGCTTGTTGCAGGGCATGTAAGCGAGTAGAACGCCGCTTGCTTTTGGCCGGCAAGGGCCGGGTTAGTGATATTTGGTCTGTTAGACTGTTAGGTCTCTATTAGTTGGAAGGAGAAGAAGCTTATGTTCAAGGCAAAGGCAAGAAGCGGCCCATTTACCCTGCTCGTACTGCTTGGAGCGGTGCTGCTCACGGCAGGAGTGGCCCGCGCAGGCGTGCCGGTAGACGGGCATGCTCCCACTGCGAGCGCTGCGGCGTCCGGCGGAGTCATCGTAGGTCAGGATTACTACCACGATACCTCCCTGGCCCTGCGCGATATGCCTAATGCCCCACCCCGTGCCCATTCGGAACACGAGGTAAAGCGTAACCCATACATGTACAACCACGGGCATAAGGATGTGCCCGACGCCTCGGCTGTGCAGCGCGTGCTGGCACCCTTCGCAATGCCCACGCCTATCCTCAACTTCGATGGCGTCTCTGATGTAAGCGGCAGCTGCTTCTGTGCCCCACCCGACACCAACGGCGAGGTAGGCGCTACCCAGTATGTGCAAACGGTCAACGAAGCGTACCAGGTCTTCAACAAGGCCACAGGCGCGTCGCTCCTGGGACCTAGCTCGATCCAGAGTATTTGGACCGGCATGACGGGCGCGTGCGCCACGGGCGGCTCGGGTGACCCTGTTGTTCTCTACGATCAACTGGCGAGCCGCTGGGTTATTACCCAGTTCGCCACTGCCACCGGCAACATTCCGATCACTGACGAGTGCATCGCCGTATCGACTACGAGCGACGCCACCGGCACCTACAACCGCTACGGCTTCCACCTCGGCAGCAACTTCTTCGACTACCCTCACCTGGGTGTCTGGCCCGACGCATACTACATGAGCATGAACATCTTTAACGCTGCAGGCACAGCATACCTGGGCCCCCAGGCGTTCGCCTTCAACCGGGCGGCAATGTTGACCGGCGCCGCGACCACCTTCATCAGCCCTGTCGGCCCACTTGGCGACACAGTCGATCCATTTCTCCCGGCAGACCTCGACGGCTCGATCCTCCCACCGGCAGGCGCGGTTGAAACCTTCGTCGGCTTCCCTGGGCAGGCAACTCCCGCCTATACCACCTACCACTTCCATGTCGATTTCACAACGCCCACCAACTCGACCTTCACCACATTCGCCAACCCGCCTGCTGCAGCCTTTTCGTTCCTTTGCGGAGAAGGGGCGACGCAGAACTGCGTGCCGGAACTGGGAGCTACAAGCGCCGACTACCTGGATGGCCTGGCCGACAGGCTGATGTTCCGCCTGGCTTATCGCAAGTTCAGCGACGGTCATGAGGCTGTCGTCGGCAACTACACTGTCCTGTCGGGTGGTGTGGCCGGCATCCGCTGGTTTGAGCTGCGCAACGTCACAGCAGGCCCGCCAACCGTCTTCCAGGAGAGCACCTACCAGCCCGACACGACATGGCGTTGGATGGGCAGCGCAGCAATGGACGGCGCGGGCAACCTTGCCATGGGCTTCAGCGCCTCGAGCTCCACGATATTCCCCCAGATCCGCTACGCCGGGCGGCTGGCAACCGATCCGATCAATAGCCTGGCGCAGGGTGAGGCCCACCTCTACGACGGCACAGGCAGCCAACTACAGTCCGGCAACCGCTGGGGCGACTACAGTGACATCACGGTAGACCCTGTGGACGACAGAACCTTCTGGTACACCCAGGAGTACTATGCTGTCACAAGCGCCTTCAACTGGAGCACGCGCATAGGCAACTTCAAGTTCCCCGCGCAGGGCACGCCCACGGCGACCACCACAGCCGGTGGCTCTACAAACACGCCCACACTTGTGCTACCTTTGACCACAGCTACAAGCACGGCGCAGCCAAGCGCTACCAGGACAACACAAGCAAGTGCCACGACACAGGCAAGCGCTACGCGAACAATACAGGCAAGTGCTACGAGGACAACACAGGCAAGTACCTCAACGGCGCAGGCATCCGGTACAGCCCAGGCTACCTCCACAACGCAGCCTCTATCCACCTCCACCACGGTAGGACAAGCAACAGCCACAGCCACCCCTACAGCATGTACGATCCAGTTCGAGGATGTACCACGACCACCTGCACCTGATCCTTCATCCTTCTACCCTTATGTACGCTGCCTTGCCTGCCACGGCATACTTAGTGGCTACCCATGTGGAATAGCACCCGGTGAGCCTTGCAACACCAACAGCGATCCATACTTTAGACCAGGTGCTCTCATCACCAGACAGCAGATAGCCAAGGTCGTAGCTAACTCTGCAGGTCTATCGGAGGACCCAGGACCTACCCCGCCACAGCAGTACGAAGATGTGCTGCCCACTAACATCTTCTACATCTACATCTACAGACTGACACTACATCACTACATAGGTGGGTACCCATGTGGGATAGCAGCGGACGAGCCATGTGTAGCACCTGCGAACAGGCCATACTACAGACCTGCGGCCAATGCATCTCGTGGGCAGTTGTCCAGGATAGTAGCGTCTGCAGCAGGATTAGTAGACCCACAGAGTGGACAGAACTTCACAGACGTGCCTGTAGACTCACCCTTCTACCTGTGGATACAGAACCTGGCAGTGAAGGGCTACATCAGTGGCTACGCATGTGGAGGGCCGAACGAACCGTGTGATGCGCAGAACAGGCCGTACTTCAGGCCAGGCAACTTCATCACACGAGCACAGGCAGCCAAGATCGTCTCGAACACCTACTTTCCTGGTTGCGATCCCAGGTAAGCAGCAAACCCAATAGCGTCTGGGCAACAAGAAAATAAGAAGAGGGAGCGGCACTGTCGCTCCCTCTTCTTATTGTCCTATTATTCTTGCCTTGTTCTCTAAATGTCTGACCAGAGCCGGTCCATAGTGCGAGATGGCTCGGCGCAGGTGCGCTATCAGGTACTCCCCTTCTACGAGGGCTTATGCATGCTAGGGCGGTCTTTCCCTATAGAACCATTGCGTTATCTCCTTGCCTTGTGGATCGAGCGTTTGTTAGCTCTATAGGCTCCGAGTTTACGTTCAGTACCCTCAGTGCCTATTTGTATCGCTTGTATTGCGCCCCAAACCATGCTACACTGAGCATGGCAGTAACTCAACTTCACCTTTGTGCAACTTTGTATTTGCGCACTTCCCGGCACCTCCGTTTTGTTGAGGGTTCTGTGCATGTGCCTGCGGGCTAATCTAGCCTGCTGGGTTTATAGATGCACTACCCGAAGCTGCACGGGTTATAGAGCTGATCCGTGGTACTTCCTGTGTGCAACGGTCTTACATTTTGTTCTCCTGTTTAGTTACAGCAGATCAAAAGAGTTGACCACCAAAGTGGATATGCAGAAGGAGAAGAGAGTATGCAAGGTAACGAAGAACTAGCACGAACAAGAGCAAGAGGGAGAAATCTACGACCGATCATAGTGATGCTGATGCTGATGCTGATCGGGGTAGCGAGCCTGAGCGCTGGGGCTGCATTTGCCGGCTTACCTGCTGCTAAGAACGCTGCACCGCTGACGCAGAGCAAGCAGAGCAAGACCATGGAGCAGAACAGTAGCGGCGTGCCGCAACTCCAGCCGCAGCTACAGGGGCAAGGAGGAGGAGGCACATCAGCCCCACTCGCCCCGCCTGCTGCCCCGAACCTGATCCTCTACGACCAGTATAATAACGCGGGAGCTAACGCGACCGTCTCCCAGCAGTTTGAGCCGGCCAACGTCACATTCAACGCCCAGGGTGGGGACGACTTCGCGGTTCCCGCAGGCCAGAACTGGTCGGTAACCGAAGTCGATGCCCAGGGTCAGTACTTCAATGGACCAGGCCCGGCGACAAGCTTTAACATCTACTTCTACAACAACAGCGGCACCCTGCCTGCTGCGCCGGTGTACACTGCCACGGCGCAGACCTTCACAGGTGGCCCTACCAATTTCGTGATTAGTCTGACCACCCCTGCGCTTCTGTCAGGTGGGCAGAGTTACTGGATCTCCGTACAGGCCGTAATGAATTTCACGCCCAGTGGAGAGTGGGGGTGGCAGGACCGCACAGTAGTCGCCACCAACCCCTCGGCATGGCGCAACCCTGGCGGTGGCTTGGGCACAACATGCGCCAATTGGGGCGTGAAGACGACCTGCATTCCCACCTCGCAAGGTGACTTTGTCTACCGCCTGGTGGGCACAGCGCCCGTTCAGGGTACCCCTACAGCTACAGCTACAGTACAGGTAGGCACCGCCACACGCACACAGACACCAGGCGGGCCAACATCGACGGTGGGAGCCACGGCCACCTGTGTACCACAGGGAGCGGGCTGGAGCGCAGGACCACCA
>JALYYZ010000310.1 GCA_030945985.1 Chloroflexota bacterium | reverse complement strand
CCCGCGACGGCTGGCGTTACATTGGTGGCAAGTACGATGCGCAGCGTGGTGTAGTGAGCGCGCCCATAGCAGGTTTCGGTGGCGGACGTGCGCTGGCGGCACTCTTCACAGCCGCCGACTTCGGCCCGGCCCCCACCGATCCGTCGGCAGCTAGCCGCCTCCAAGTCTCGCCTGTGGGCAGTGCGCCACTGGTCTCAATCGCCAGCGGGGCGAAGAGCCCGTTCGCTTTCTACAGCGACCTGGAGTCGTCGCCAGGCGAATGGGAGTCGCTTGACATATCAGGTACTCGGCTCAGCCGGGTCACCGATGTGGACGCCGGGGCGAAAGGGACCGGCTCCGCGCTTAAGGTGACACGCATGCCCGGCGGAGTACGCCTGGTGCGGGTTCGCTCCACAGCGTATGACGCAGCAGCATACCCGGTGATCAGCTTCGATTACCGGCTGCCCAGCGACTACGTACCTGACCTCTTCGTGAAGAGTGGCGGCGTATGGTGGCAGTTAAGGATGGGGCCCAGCGCGCCTGTTGACACCCTATATTTCAAGAGCCTGGACGCGCCAAAGTTGGTGGGCGACGATTCGTGGCACCATTACAGCGTAGACCTGCTGTCACTGCTGCAAAGCGCTCAACCGGCGGCGACCAGGTTCCAGATCGACGAAATTGTGCTGGGGCAGTTCGAGAAGATAGCCTATATGCAGGTGGCGGCTGCGGACAGCGGGGAAACAAGCACCTCCTATTATATGGACAATTTTGCCGCGCTTGCCCCTACCAGTGCGGGCACTTTACACCTCAACTGGACCCCACCGGCCGGCGTCAGCTTCAACTCTTACGCCTTCTCATTGGACCAGAACAACAATCTCGCGCCCGGTGGCACGGACGCAGGCGCGGCAGCGGGCACAGACTTATCTCTACCCTCGGATCTGCCCGATGGCCTCTACTACTTCCACCTGACCGGCAAGGGCGCAGATGGGACCTTCAGCGCTACCACCCACATGCCTGTACTGCTCGACCGGACAGCGCCTGCGGTGGGCTTAGACATTGCTCCGGCTGATGGGGCAGGATTTTCCAGCACCATCCAGCTTCCCCTCACTGACGCTACCGGCGTAGCCGCGAGTTCAATACGGCTAAAGCTGGGCGGCCAGATGTATAGTCTGGGGAGCGGCCTCGCCTATGATCCTCTGCTGCAAAGCATACAGATCACACCAGCAGCGCTACACCCTCAACCTCCAGTTTTCAAGAGCGGTGAGCGTGTTGAGTTGACACTGCTTGGGGCGAGCGATCATGCCGGCAACAAACTTGCCGCGCCTTATGGCTGGAGCTTCGCGGCAGATGCCCCGCAAAATCAAGATGCAAAGTTCAGGCAGCTCACAGTGCGCGGAGGCTCGTCGCCCGCCTTCTCGCCCGATGGATCTACCCTGGCGTTCGTCTCGGCGCGTGGCGGCGCTGAGAAAATCTGGCTGATGCAGGCGGGTGATTACGAGGAGAAAGGCGCAGGGGCCAGGCCGCTCACAGGCCAGACAGGAGGCCGCGAAGTTGATCCGGCATGGTCGCCCGACGGCCAGACCCTTGCCTTTGTCTCTAACATTTCGGGCTCACCACAGATATCGCTCGTAGCCGCAGACGGCACAGGAGCGCGCACGATCACAACCGGCCAGGGAGGGGCCGCGAGCCCAACATGGCTGCCGGATGGCGACCGCATCGTTTTTGTGAGAGACGGCAACCTCTGGTTGGTCAGGCCCGACGGCAGCGAACTCCAGCCAATTACGGCCTATATCGAGCGCCCGATTAGGTCGGTGCGCGCGCAGCCCCAGCCGGGCGGCCAGCTACTGGCTGTTGGCTTCAAGCTGTACCAGGAGACTGTACAGATATACGACATGTCCACCGGCGAGTTGCGCCCACTCACCGAAGGCGGGCGCGACCGTGAGCCTGCCTGGTTGGACGGCGGTACGATCCTCTTCACCGCGCCCGCCGGCACCCAGAAGGGGGGAGAGCAGCGGGATAGTCTCTGGCAGGTGAGCGCCTACGGAGGCAAGCCCGAGCCTCTGCCTGATAGCGGCCCGTCCGGCGCCTCCGACTCGCAGTCCTCGACGGCGGCAGGGGGTCAGACTGCCCGGCAGAACACGCTGGCAATCGTATCCAACCGCAGCGGAGCCGGCAACATCTGGGTGCGGCAAAGCGAGCAGATCGGCTGGCTGGACGTTACACCGTCAGCCGGGGCCATGCCAGGGCAGCCTGCTAAGATAAGCTATGTTCTTCCCTCCGATGCCACCGTGACATTACGCGTCGAGAATGGCAATGGCGTTGTTGTAAGGACCCTGCTGGACGCCACGAGCAAGGGGGCTGGGCCACAGGAGGCTGAATGGGACGGCAAGGACGCGGATGGAGCTGCGGCGCCGGAGGGCATCTATACGATTGGCCTGAGCGCCAAGACAGCCAGTGGCGTTACCCTCACCCGTCACGCCGAGGCGCGGAGGGTGGCTGCTACCGGTACGCTACAGCTCTCTATAGAGCAGTGGGCCGGGCAACCCGCATCGTCAGACGCGGGTCTGCGAGTAGCAGTTTACCAGGCAGGCACCCGCGCCCGCCCCGCCGGCGTAGTTGAGGACGATAGCACTCCCTCCTTCGATCTTCCGCAGGGTCTCTACGATGTGGTGGTAGAGTACAGGAGCTTGCGCCATGAGGTGCATGGAGCGAAGGTCGAAGCTGATAAGCCCTCGCATCTGGATATAGACCTGGGGCTGGGCGGCCTGCAACCCACGCTCGTGACCGCGCAGAGCCAACCTTCCTCCGCAAGCTCCGGTGCCTCCACAAGCTCCGGTGCCTCCGCAAGCTCCGGTCTATCAGCACCGGCCTATATTACTATCAGCCGCGCAGGCGATCCTAACGCGCTGCCTTTACAGACTAGCTACTCAACGGACCCGGCCTTTGCCTTGCCGCCTGGCCGGTACGACGTGCATGTGGAGTATGGCAGTATAGACATGGTAGCGCGTGACGTACGCGTGGCTCGTGCGGCGGTCGCGCAACCGGCGATCAACCTGAACGTCGGCCTACTGCGCCTGCAAGTATATGCTCGGGATGGAGAGTTAGCCGACACGGGAGGCCGTTTGCTGGTACTGGCTGTGGACCCAGGAGACCACAGCAAGGTGGTATTCGCGGGCTACCGCTCAAACCCTGTGGAACTACCCTTGCCCGCCGGCACCTATGACATACGGGTAGACTACGGCACGGCGGCCTCGGGACAGGAGGGCGTGGTCTCCGGCAACGTTACTTCGTGGATTACCGGCCTGGCGGTGCAATCGGGCCAGACAATAGCGCGCGACCTGAACCTCAAACTGACGGCTGTGACGGTTGGTCTGCTAGAGGCGCAAGGCAAGCACGCCCCGGCGGGTACTCTTCAGTTCCAGCTCTTCTCCACCGGCAAGCTTGACACCTACGTCGCTTCATCTTTGACCGACACTGCTCACCTCGAGCTACCGGAGGGCACTTATAGCGTCGTTCCTGACTACAAGGGTACAGATCTCAAGAAGAGCGGAGCGGCGGGTGCACCGATTGAAGTGAAGTACGGGCAGGCGGTGGAACGCAGTATCAACCTCGGTACGGGACATATCGCGGTGGAAGTGCGCGATGAGCAGGGTCAACTCGCCTCGCCAACCGGTCTGATAGCGCTCGCCTACAGGACTGGGCAGCGTGACGTATGGTTCGCAACCGCGAGCGACGCGAACCCTCTCGACGTGGTGGTGCCGGGAGGTGGCGCCTACGATATAGTGCTGCGGCTCGAGGACGGCAGAACGCTGACGCTGGTTGGTCAGCACGCGCCTGAAGGTGGAGTGCTAGCTCTTAAGGTCGCGCGACAAGACTACAAATGAGACGCGGCCCATTCTGCGGAAGACACTAGAAGACACGAATAGTAAGGACAAGAGGGAAAGACGATGCTTGACGAGATCATCAGCCAGATCGTGAGAATAATTTGGTCATACATACTGACAGCTATGCTACACCCGATAGGCGCGATCGGCCAGACGCTTCGCGCAGGCATTGAAGGCGGTCTGGGAGGCTACGACCCAGGACAGGTCGACAACGTACGGCGCAAGGCACTCCGGGGTGCGTTGGTGCTCCTGATACTGTGGGCAGCATCTTACTGGCTGCTGCAACTGTGGGGACTGCTCTTCGTTGGAGGTCTTACCCTGCTGATAGTTACCTTGGGCTGGTTCAACAGGTTCTTTGTGGTTGAGGTCGACTAGGGCGTGTTTGCAAGCACGCCCTAGAATCAGAGCCAGGTGGACGTGCCAGAACCCAGGCTGCAGAGGTTCGCATGCAACTTGAAAGTGGGCAACTGAGTGTCTCCTGAAGCTGTTTCCTGCTGAACCTGGCGCTAACACTGCTTGTTGATCATTACCGGCCTCATCTCCCTGAAGAGACAACTATACGCCTCGCCGTCTCGGGTTCGGTCGGGCGCTGCTTACCCCTTTGCACCTGTTCGCCTACTCTCCTCGTGAGGCCCCTGGGCTGATGGGCCTGTTATGCCAGGCTGCCTGCTTCCGTCGTCACCCTCCAATTCGGAGAGGGAGAGCATAGAGCCAAGCAATTCCACCATCGAAGAGCGGCTGCTGAAGTCGCCAGCTCGACCTGTAATGACATGCTGCACCTTACCACGCCAATTGCGCGCATTGTCGTCTGTTTCATCCAGTGCTCGGTCGAGCCAGAGCCTCACAAGAAAAAGATGGGACACTCTACCTGATTTCGTTTCGTCCATAGGGTCCTCTCAACGCCTCCGCGCTGTGCGCTTGTAGAAGGATATATTGTCCGCGATCATCAAGATAGCGCCCCGGTTGGAACTCGCAATCTGCTTCACTTCGGGTTCGGCTCGTTGAGAGCCGCCATTCAGACATGTCGGCTCTCGGCAGGCGCTCTCCGCAACTGCCTTGCCCTGACTACTTCAGTGTGGAGCAGCCTGGGAAGAAGGTGTTGCCGATGATCTTGGTAGTCTGCCCTCTTGTCACCAGGTTGCCAGGGCGGAAGTACGTGCCTGGGCAAGGCTCACCCGTGCCGCCACATGCGTAGCCACTGATAACCCCGTGCGCGGCTACCCTCTCCACGTACAGCCAGAATGGAGATGCCGGTGGCACGTCGGCGAATGTTTGTTGGGCGGCAGGGATATTGTCATTGTATGCAGCCGCGTTAGAGTCTATCTTGGCGAGTTGCCCTCTTGTCAGGTTGTTGCCGGGACGGAAGTATGTGCCTGGGCACGGCTCGCCCGCACCTCCGCAGGCGTAGCCTGAGATCGCTCCGTGCGCGGCTACACGCTCGACGTAGAGCCAGAACGGAGACGAGGAGGGCACGTCCGCGAAGGTCTGGCGCACGGAGGGGATGTTGTCTGTGTAGCCGGCCGCGTTAGAGATGATCTTGGCCGCCTGGCCTCTTGTGACGTTGTTGCCGGGACGGAAGTATGTGCCTGGGCATGGCTCTCCATCGCCTCCACATATGTAGCCGGAGACTATGCTTCTGTGTGAGAGGCAGGATACGTAAGCGTAGAAGGGGGAGCCGGGGGGCACGTCATTGTAGTCGCCGGGAATGGTTGTGGCTGTTGGACTAGGTACTACCGTAGATGTGGCTGTAGCTCCACCTCCGCCCTGGGTGGCAGTAGGTTGCGGAGTTGTGCCTGTGGGCTGCGGAGTAGATGTGCCACACCCCACGCCATACTCCTCCACCAGCGTAGAACCGCCATATGATCCGGCGGCCCAGACAGCATTGTTAACAAGGGCCGATACCCCGGCGAAGGTGTTGGAAGCGGCGCCAGGATTCTGACTTGGGACCACTGACCATGAGGTTCCATCCCAGTGTTCCGCCAGCGTCTGAGTGGCATTGCCATCGAAGTATCCGCCCGATGCCCAAACATCATTGCCAGCCACAGCCGATACCCCATTCAGGACAGTAGAGGTGCCAGGGCTAGGGCCGGGGACTACAGACCAGATACTTCCGTTCCAGTGCTCTACTAACGTCTGGCTGGCGTTGCCGGAGCCGTGGTCTCCCACAGCCCAAACATCATTGCCAGCCACAGCCGATACAGCCACAAGCTCACTACCGCTGCTACCCACGTTTGGGCTGGGAACCACGGACCAGGCGTTACCGTCCCAATGCTCGACCAGCGTCTGGCCGGGGTTGCTGCCATTGAAGGAAGCTCCCACTACCCAAACGTCGTTGTTAGTCAAGGCTGACACCCCGACTAACACGTTAGCAGTAGTGCCAGGGTTCGGATTTGAGGCCACAGACCAGGCGCTACCGTCCCAATGTTCGACCAGCGTCTGGCCGGGCCTGGCAGGGTTGGCGTAGTACCCTACGGCCCAAACGTCATTGCTGGCCACGGCCCATACCCCACGCAGGTTGTTGACACCTGTGCTCACGTTTTGGCTGGGGATAACAGACCAGGCGCTGCCGTCCCAGTGCTCAACCAGCGTCTGATAAATAGTGCCATTATAGTAGCTTCCCACCGCCCAGACATCATTACTTGCACGTGCCGACACGCTGCGGAGGATATTCAGGCTTGTGCCGGGGTTTGGGCTTGAGACCACAGACCAGGCGCTGCCGTCCCAGTGCTCTATTAGACTGGAGTTGTTGGCATAGTTCCCCACCGCCCAGACATCATTGCTTGAACGCGCCGACACGCTATACAGTATATTTGCGGGGCCGTTGGGAGCCGGGTCTGGGTTTGGACTGAACACCGTGCCAAACTGCATGCAGGTGGCCGGAGCAGTGGTCTTACCGTCCGTTACAATGGCGCGGCGCGGTGCGGCGCTCGTCGACCCGGTAAGCAATACAAGGCTCGCAATTAGAAATACCGCCAGGGTAGCAAGCAAGGCCCACACTCGAACGCTGCGCTGCCTCTTTGCTATTGTTGCCACCGTTGTTATAGTTGCCATTATTCGTGCTCCTTCTATTTACCGAGTGATTGGTTCCTCTTGCCTCCGGTCAGATAAGAGCCGCCACTCTGAGACGGTGGCTCTCTTTGTACGCTGGTCTTGAGGCCGCTACTTCAGCCTAACCGCGACCAACAGATCAGCGTAGCGTAGAGCAGCCTGGAAAGAAGGTGTTCGCGATGATTTTACTCGTCTGCCCTCGCGTGACCAGATTGCCTGGGCGGAAGTATGTGCCCGGACATGGCTCACCAGCACCGCCACATGCGTAGCCGCTGATCACGCCGTGCGCAGCTACCCTCTCGACGTAGAGCCAGAATGGGGAGTCAGGCGGCACGTCTGCAAAGGTCTGTTGGCCGGCAGGGATGTTGTCGTTGTAAGCGGCAGCATTAGCGTCTATCTTGGCAAGCTGCCCTCGTGTCAAATTGTTGCCGGGCCGGAAGTATGCGCCTGGGCACGGCTCTCCAGCAGCGCCACATGTATAACCACCGATCACACCGTGGACTGCTACTCTTTCAACGTACAGCCAGAATGGAGATGAGGGGGGAACGTCTGCAAAGGTCTGGCGAGCAGACGGAATAGTGTCGATGTATCCTGCGGCATTAGATACAATCTTGGATACCTGACCTCGGGTGATGCTGTTGCCTGGGCGGAAGTATGTGCCTGGGCAGGGCTCACCTGCGCCGCCACACTGGTAGCCGGAGACGAAGCCCCTGTGGGAGAGGCACATCACGTAAGGGTAGAAGGGGGAGCCGGGGGGCACGTCATTGTAGTCGCCAGGGATGGTAGTGGCTGTGGGACTGGCTATCACAGTAGCAGTAGCTGCCACAATAGAGGTAGGTGTGGAGGTGCTGCAATCTCCGGTGACATGCACCACCAGCGTCTGGGTGGGGCTTCCTCCATAGTAACCGGTGGCCCACACATCTGTGGAGGATAGGGCTGATACCCCATACAGGCTATTAAAGGATGCGCTGGGGCTAGGACTCGAGACGGTGCTCCACGCTGTGCCGTCCCAATGCTCGGTTAGCGTCTGGTACGTGCTGCCGTTGGAATAGCGACCCACCGCCCACACATCTGTGGAAGATACGGCTGATACCCCATTGAGGCCGTTAAAGGAAGTGCCGGGGTTGGGACTTGAGACGACGCTCCATGCTGTGCCGTTCCAATGCTCGGTTAGTGTTTGAGGTGGGCTGCTATTGCTGGTGGTGTAGTTACCCACCGCCCAGACATCGGTAGAGGATACCGC
>JALYYZ010000302.1 GCA_030945985.1 Chloroflexota bacterium | reverse complement strand
GGCCCAGGCTGGTCGCGACCTGGCACTCTATCGTAACACGCGGGACCTCTACTTAGACCGGCACTATTACCACCCTACTAACGGGAGTTACCTGGCTGCCCCTCGTTATCTCGCGCCGGGTGCTGATGCCCCCGTATGGCAGCAGACGCTCCCACGGGCCGCAGGCCGCGACGCCATGGTTCTGCTACACCCGGAGTCGGACCAGGAAGTGGCTGCCTTGACGCGCATCTACCCCCATGCTACTGTCGATTATCTGCTCGCGCCTCGTGACTCTCGGCCTTTGATGTACACGGTTTTTGTTCCTGCCGCCGACCGGAACGTGCGGCCCGGCGTGCATGCCACTCTGAGCAATCCGGCCTTGATAACAGGGGTGACGTTGGACGAGAATTTGCCGGGGCTTAGCTACGATTGGGGCCAGGCGGGCGCTCGTCCTGGACATTTGGTGGTGACAACAACGCTTCGAGTTGAGCACTGGGAGGGCTTCACCTATCAGTGGCAAAGCGCAACCGGCAGCCCACATGCCGGCGGCTTCTTGATTGATCGTATGCCGGTTGCGCCTGGGGTGCCTCTCTGGCTGACGACCGGCCTGCACAGTATTACAGTCAGTGATACGGTGACCACCCGCGCCGGTCTCTCGCAACTCTTGCGCACGCCCGTCGGAGGGGGCGTGGCGAAGCCGCTGCCGTCCGACGCGCTATTCGATCCAAGAGAGATAGAGCCGCAGGGTTTGACTGCCTTATTCCGACCGGGCAGTGAAGTCTCGCTCGCGATCCCCGCGCATCGCCTAGATCCGCTGGTTAATTTCTGCTTTCAAGCTACCGGAACGCCCTTACCCCGCCCCTATACTGCTGAATGGATTGGGCAGCTCCGGATACCGCAGGCAGGTATTTACTGGCTTGGCACAGAGCAAGGCGGGAAGTCACGGCTCTACATCGATGACCAATTGATCCTGACCAATCGGGACACCGGAATATTGACCGGCACATCTCGGTCGCTGCTCGCCGGGTGGCATGGCCTGCGCTTGCTCATGCAGGACGCCGGCGGGCCTGGCGCGTCCTTTATGCGGCTCTACTGGGCCCCGCCTGGGCGGCCTCGGTCGATCCTTCCCGGCGCTTTTCTCTGGCCCTTCCAGGACTCGTTGCCCGAGGATAGCGCTGCACACCCAAATTGGCCCACGCTGGATCAGGCTACCGGCCCGCCTCCACAGGTCTGTTCAGGGATCCCTTGATCAACCCGGCTCCATCAGCCTTTGGTGTTGGGCTGGGATCCGCCTCAGCCGGTCGGCTGGGAAACTCAGAATAGCCGCGGGCAATAGAGAGCGCTTTTGCTATCTGCTGGCGGTCCGCCGCATCAAGGCCACGGAAATAGGGCAGGTAGTAGGCGTCACAGGGCTCGTCGGGCCTACCGCACGGATAACCCGCGAAGATGCCCACCATCGCCATTTGTTGAACAGCAGGATAGTAGAAGGAGCCCGGACGCACGTCGCTGAAAGACTGGCCTACAGGTTCCTTATCGTCCACCCGTGAAGCTGCCAACACAGACGCTAGAGTATAACGGTCAACGACCTGGTCCGGCTGTGCGTAGGGTCGGAGCTCAGAATCACAGGGCAGACCCGGCCCACCACAAGTGACACCAGGAAGGATAAACCTGTGCCCGAGCTGTTCGAGGGCGCGGTAGTGCGGAGTCCCGGGAGGGACGTCGGCAAAGGTTTGGTCTCTCGTCGTCTCGTTATAGTGATGGATGGTAGAAATGTCCTCCGCTAACTCTCCCAGTGTCATGTGACCGATGGGTCGGAAGTATGGTTGACGCTGCGGGTCACAGGGCTCTCGGAAACCTCCACACGGAAAGCCCGGCATGGCACCTCGCACGGTAATGCGCTCGATGTATACCCAGAAGGGATTAGAAGTCGGAACATCGGTAAAGGTCTGTCGGGGCAGCGCCGAGGAGATCTGGGTCACAGCCGCCCCCGTAGCCGCCTCGTTCGCGCCCAGTGCAATTAACGCTGTAAGAGCCAGGCAGAGCAGTGCCACATGGCTGGGGTTCTTCAATGCTCTGGTCATAAACCGCCTCATCAAAAGACCCAATACCAATTGGCAAACAGGGCGGTATAGATGCCCAGGAGCAAGAGTCCAGCCATTAAGATGGCCTGGTGCCAATATCTGTTTGCTCCAAGCTTGGCCAGCAGGAAAAAGATGGGAAAGACAGTGAGCGTGTATCGAGGCATAGATTGCAGAGGCCACTCGGGGATCGTAAGGCTTAACAGAAGAAATAGCGAGGCTGCACAGTAGACAGCATACAGACGAGGCAGTGCCCACCAGGCTACGATCGTCGCCTCGATCAAGAAGATGGTGGCAACCAGGTCTGCTGTATTTACAGTGCGAGAGAGTACCGAGAGGCTAGGGTGACTGAGATTGCTGATCGCGAGCCCCACGGTGTCCCAGGGTAGCGATGTCTGGCGAAGGAACGGAGGTTGAGAACGGCTGTGCAGTATTGCGAACCTGTCACCTGTGATACCGCCAAGGTAGATCGCGTAGAGTAGCCAGCTTAATGGTGCGCCGGCCACCGCCAGCAGGACGCGCCAGTTTATGAGGCGACGCCATGTTGCCCAGTCTATCGTTCCGCCTGCCTGACTCCACGCCTCATAGGCAAGCGGAAATACGAGTACAAGGCCTGTGGGCCTCGTGATGCCCGCCAGCAGAGTTGCGATACCTGCGGCCAACCAGCGCCTGCGGCGCGCATAATAGAAGGCGGCGAGTATAACCGCGAGAAATAGGGACTCGGTGTAAACTGCCATCATGAATAAGGCCATGGGATAGGCAGCCAGGTAGAGAAGAGCGCGGCGAGCTGATTCCTCGCCAAGCTCCAGCTCTGCCAGCTTGAACATGTAAAAGAGAGCGATAAAGCATGCGAGGCTGGAAACAAGGATACCCGACAAGACGTAATCGTGCCCTACAACTTTAGCCGTCGCTGCCAGAAGCATTGGGTAGAAGGGGAAAAAGACGGGCAGTTCAGGCCGGGCTAAATATCCCTGGCTCGCGATGTCGAGATAATACTCTGAATCCCATCTTGCCCAGACGTCCAGTAACAGATTATCACTGCGGTGATAGGTAGAATGGAGTTCTGATTGGGGCGGCAGCATGCCGCTTGATAGTACAGCTAACAGTGTGAGAAGAATCCGTAAACTGAGGAAAACAGCCCCAACCTGGAAGAGAACCAGGCGGTTGGCCTGCCACCACGCCGTAAGATGTGCAACGGATCTCTCAAGAAGGCGTAGCGCAGATTGGGAGATACGGATATTGCTCGCAGCCACCCCATCGTGCCTCGTTGTATCTACCGCCTCTTCTTTGCGTCCAATCCCTTTCAGCCCTGGCCCGACATCAGGGGATCGGTTGTTCATAGAGAATTTTCACCGCTGGGGCTTTTTAGCAACTTCAATTTTATACCTCTCTGGCCTCTCGATAACGGCTTATGCTTATATAACCCGAACGCCCTGGCGATATTCGGCAGTTATCGCTCGATTGCGGATCTTGGATCGTCCAATCTAGATTATAACCTGTATGGGAGCAAGAAGGACTCCATCACCTTCCGCAGCTCTTCTGCACTCGTTCGTGATACCGCGTTTGACTTTAGCACTTTAGGCAGGTTCCACGTTATTTACCTGTGCAACAACCAGTTGCGCAGATGGTAAGGCAGATAGGAGATGCCTTCGATCCCTGTAGAACGAGACCAATAGATATATCAATGGTGGCGCGATGAAAGCGCTGCCTACCCAATAGGGTAATACGCCCGTCCACGCGCCTACACCGGCGTCGAGCACGTAAACAGACAGGCTGCCTGCGGCGAGCATCTGTGTGGCGTTCCAGAGGCGTCCTGGTCCTGCGAGAGCAGCCGGAACGATGAGCCACGAGACGTACCACGGTAGAAACCACGAGACACCTACTGTTAGTAAGACGAAGAATAGCAGGCCCCATGACTTTATCGTTGCCGGAACGCTTCTGGCTCGCCATGTGAGGGCAGCGGCCACCACGAGAGCGAACGCCAGAAAGATGAGGCGCACAGGTGCGCGCAGCGAGGAGCGCAGCGTCTCTACCGTCTGTGTACTGTCTATCCCCGGATTGAAGAACTTAATCAGCTGGCCCAGCGCGTCGGGCACGAATCGAACGATAAATTGCGGTATAGAATGGGCAAACCAATCAGCTGTAGGTCCTCCTGCCATGCCCTGCAATGTGGCGGGCCCCTCCCAGAATGGGAGATAAAAGAGAACCCAGGTGGCTAAAGCGATACCGGACGCCTGGGCCGCCCGCATGAGACCCACACGGCTGCCTTTACTACCCGCATTATTCTCGTGCCATAGTAGCCAGATATAACCAGGTAGGAAGCACACGGCAACGAACTTGACCAGGACCGCACATGCCAGTGCGCAGGCGGCGAACTTCCACTTCCCTGCAAGATGGAGCCAAATTCCGGCCAGTACGAAGCTGAGCATGAGTGAGTCGTTGTGCGCGCCCGCGCCGAACTCAATCAACAGCAGTGGGTTCCACGCATAGGCCGCCACCAGCCATATACGAGCGCCCGGTTGCCACTCTCGGCTCGTCATCACATAACGGGTCCGCGCGCTCCTTGGAACAGCATGCGGCATGCGTACACGCGCGGGCAGGATTGAATGCCAGTAGCGACCAATAAGGAGATCACTTGTGCGCCATACGAGCCAAATGTTTAGTAGGTGGCTAAGGCTCGCTAGGAGTCTGTGACCTATCAGGTGGTTGACGATATCGCCGTCCCCAACTTGAGCGATCTTCGCAATAAGGCCGGCGAACATGACCCAGACAGGTCCGTACGGCGAGTAAAGCTGCTTCCAGTAAACCCACTGGAGCCAGTGGGTTGTGTCGGTGGCCGCAAACTCCTGCGCCGTATGGGTGAATGGGCTTACTCCATCGACTGCCCATAAACGCCCGTACCAGATGTAGGAGAAGATGTCCGGGGACATCATGCCTCGGACAAAAAGGAAGATAAGGAGCATTGCGACTGTGAAGAGGAAGATGGTGCAGAAGGTGCGCCGGGCATCCTCGTCACGGAAGTGGCCGGGCTTGAGCGCTCGACGAAGCGCGAAAAGATAGACGCCGAACATAGCGGCGACAATCAGCACATAAAGGACCCCGTTCAGCAGTCCCAACTTGGATCCGAAGGTGGCGTTTAGCCAGCGTTCAGGGAAGAGCGCCGTCAGCGGACGGGATATCCCACCCAGCCTATCCTGGATCAAGCCAGGGTTTGCCCATAGCGTCGTCGACTCTAACAAAATGAACAAGGCGAAAGAGAGGGCAGTAAGCAGAAGGCCGCAGACTACAATAAAGCGTGGGCTCCTACCCGCCGACCGGCTGTGCATGGCAGAACGCTGCCGCACTTTTTGATGTATCATTCTAATCCTGTACTGCTCTTCTCAGACGTTGCGAGAGGTCGCAAAATCGCTTATTTAGCGTAGTATAGCAAACCTCGTACCGTATTGAGATCGAGCACACAATTGGCCATATACGCGCTCGCCATGCAGGTATACGACTAACGCTCCGTTTGCCGGTGTGTCGAGTCGTGGAAAGAGCGCAAATACGCTATAATATAGGCGCGACGGCTATCCGCAATGTCGCGAGGAGCATATGACAGCTTCCACATCTCTCTATCGTAAATATCGTTCGCCGAGCTTTGAAGAATTAGTTGGGCAGGAGCCCGTGGTGCGCACGCTGAAGAATGCTATCGCCGGCGGGCGTATATCTCATGCCTACCTTTTTACCGGCCCCCGAGGAGTCGGTAAAACCAGCGCTGCCCGCCTGCTCGCCAAAGCGGCGAACTGCCTGAGCGAAGGTGCAGACAAGCCTTGCAATCAATGTCCGAACTGCATAGCTGTGTCGCGGGATATAGCTACTGATCTGATCGAGATCGATGCTGCTTCTAACACAGGCGTGGACAACATCCGCGAGGTGATAGAGCGCGCGCAGTTTGCCCCGTCGGTGTGGAACACCAAGTTCTATATTATAGACGAAGTACATATGCTCAGTGTCTCTGCCTTCAATGCGCTCTTGAAGACCCTTGAAGAGCCGCCTCCCCATACCACCTTCATCCTTGCCACCACCGAGATACATAAGGTGCCCGCCACAGTTGCTTCTCGCTGCCAGCGGTTTGACTTTAGAAGAATTCCTTTAAGCGCGATGCTGGGACGGCTCGAATATATTTGCGCACAGGAGGGCATAGAGGCTGAGAAATCGGCCTTGGAGCTCGTTGCCAGGCAAGCAACCGGCGCCTTGCGCGATGCCTTATCGCTGCTGGACCAGTTGAGGGTTTATGCGGAGGGGGCCATTTCACTTAAGGCTGTGCAGGAGTTGCTTGGCGCCTCCGGTACGGAGGGTGTGGCCGACTTTGTGGACAGCCTTCTTGCGGGCGATGTTTCATCAGGACTGACGCAGATAAACTCAATCGTCGAGGAGGGGCTGGATACGCGCCAATTCAACAGGCAAGTAGTTGAGCACCTCCGTAACCTGTTGCTCGTGAAGTCGGGCGCGCATGCAGAAGGATCGTTGCTCGACGTCACGGAAGGTATGGCGACTCGTCTCAAGCAGCAGGCAGGCGCTGCCACACTTCCCGGCCTGCTCCGCTGGGTAGGAATATTCGCACAGGTTGATGCTGCTTTGCGCTCTACGGCCTACAGGCAACTTCCTCTTGAGATGGCGCTCGTTGAGGCAACACTGCCGGCTGAACATGCGGCGACCCTGTTGCAGGAGCCCGCGAGTGGAGCTTCTCGCAGCCTGGATCAGGCAGCGGCCCAGCCGCGCCAGCGACCCCATGCCTTGCAGAACCCATCTGTCCCGCCATCTGTATCCCCAATCCCGACGCACTCTGCTCCCCCGCCGCAGTACACAAATGGGACCTCTGCAAGCAGCAACGGCACGCTAGATAGCAGCGCCAACGGCCACAAGCCTCATGAAGCGGATCGAGACAACAACCTTTCTGTGGTGACGCCTGATACGCCCGTCGCGTCTTCAGCCGATTCCACCATTCAGGAGAGGGTTGACAATGCATCTACTGGCAGTAGCTCTCCGAAATATACGCAAGGAGGTGGCCCGCCTGCCGACGGATCTGACGAGCTTGTACGCCTGAGAAGCCTCTGGCCGCACGTAGTAGACCATGTAAAGGCCAAGAGCCCTCCCATGGCGGGAGTCTTCGGGAACGGGGAGTTGACTAGGCCTCTCTCGGTGGTCGGCAAGGTCGTGACCCTGGGCTTTAGAGATCCTGTGCATGTGCAGCGCAGCCGTATGGAGAAGCAGCGAGCGCTGATAGAGGAGGCGCTGGGCTGGGTGCTAGGCTACCCGTGCAGAGTCGAGAGTGTCACCTTCGCAGACGCCGATGCGGGTCACAAGGATCCTGATAGTATCGTTGATGGGGACGCGCCTACTCCAATAAAAGAGAGGCCGTCCCCGTACGAGACAACACGCGGCAAAGCTGCGATGAATATATTCGGCATCACAAAATTTGAAGACTGAGGTAGGAGGCAAAGCATGGACCAACGGATGGTGAAGCAGTTGCAGCAAATGCAGCAGAAAATGGTGAAGGCCCAGGAGGACCTGGCTAACGAAACGGTCACTGCCACGGCGGGCGGTGGGGCGGTAACTATCGTGATGAACGGTCACCACGAGGTTATGTCGGTGAAGATCGATCCCGACGCCGTGAGCCCTGACGACGTAGAGATGTTGCAAGATATGGTCATGGCCGGCTTTAACGAGGCGCTTGAGAAAGCCACTGCGCTGGCTTCAGAGAAGATGAGCGCGGTTACCGGAGGTATGAACCTTCCGGGCATGTTCTAGTGTCTTACCAGCAAAGTATAACCAGTTTCCTTCTTGCTCACATGGTTGAGCAGGAAGGAAATAAAACAATCATTATTTAGCTGGTGGGGGTGCTAGTGTCGTACTACGAAAGCGCTAATAGTTTGCTTCTTCTCACATGGGTGAGAAGAAGCAAACAAGATAATCACAACTTAGCAGGTAAGACACTAGTAGACATAACTTTTAGACAGTACTCTTGCTTATTACGGGCGACGCGGCTTGAGGCGAGTTGGCCGGCAGTCCTATGTGGCTACAGAAGGGCTCTCTCCATCCTAAGTTCACGAACTTAACGGCTATTTGTAACACTTTCGCCGTACGTGCGTATATAATTTCATAACGGGCCAGTGATGTGGTTGCGAGCTGGGACTGAAAGGAGCATCTGCGTGTTTGGGCCTGATTGGTTGGCTAACCTTTTCCTATCGATATTCCTCTTTGGGCTGCTTTTTACAGTGGCTTCATTGCTGCTCGGCTTCGGCCACATGGGTGGGGGCAGCCACACGCACGCCGGAGGCGGGCACGCGCACGCAGGCGGGCACCATGCGCATCTGCATACGGACCAACGTGTTCATGCACACCTTGACGTTGCCGGCCAGCACGAGGGGCCGGGCCTGTTAAATACACCGACACTGATGTGCTTCCTCACCTGGCTTGGGGGTACAGGCTATCTATTCAGACATTCTCTGAACCTGGGTGGCTACCTCTCTACTGCGCTGGCTTTGATCTTTGGCATTGCAGGCGCGGGCATTATGTTCACCTTGCTCGCGCGTTGGCTATGGCCGATGATGAGCAAGCCGCTGAGTAGCGCAGATTACAGCTTGCCCGGCACATCTGCCCGTGTGGTAAGCTCGATCAGAGAGGATGGAGTGGGGGAGATTGTTTATACAAAGGGAGGCACTCGCTTTACTGCGGGCGCACGTAGCACGGATAAGAAAGCTATTATCCGAGGTACAGAAGTGGTGATCTTGAAGTATGAGCGAGGCATGGCCTATGTGCAGGACGTACATGCCGCGCTGAGTGGCGCTTACACTAAAGAAGAGAGCGCCTGACGGGTCTGCTGGACCCTGAGCTGGGTGTTTTGCACGAAGGAGCAATAAAGTGGAGATCTATGTAATTGCAGCGTTGGTGTTGGTAGTCCTTCTGAGCTTGACCTGGATGGTGACGCTGGTGCGCAAGGTTGGACCGAACCAGGCATTAATAATTTATGGGCTCGGCACGGGCAATCACCCGAAGGTAATCAAGGGCGGCGGCGTGGTTGTGCTGCCACTCCTACAAAGCGCTCGCGAGTTGTCACTTGAGCTAATGTCGTTCGATGTCGCGCCCACGCAGGACCTGTACACCCGGCAAGGTGTGGCGGTGAACGTGGAAGCGGTAGCGCAGATCAAGGTAAAGAGCGATCCTGATTCGATCAGAACAGCTGCGGAGCAACTGCTGACCAAGACCCCCGAGTCCCGTGAGGCGCTGATCAGGCTGGTAATGGAAGGCCACCTGCGAGGCATTGTTGGACAGCTTACGGTGGAAGAGATCGTCAAGCAGCCCGAAATGGTAGCGGACAGGATGCGCGCCACCTCGGCGGAAGATATGGATAAGATGGGCCTCGAGATCATCTCATTTACGATCAAAGAGGTTCGTGACCAGAACGACTATATCATGAATATGGGGCGGCCCGATATCGTGCGCATCAAGCGCGAGGCGGATATCGCCGCCGCTGAAGCCGAGCGTGATACGACGATCAAAACAGCTCAGGCACTGCGCGAATCTGCTATCGCGAGGGCGCAAGCCGACCAGGAGCGCGTTGTGGCTGAGACCGCCTCGGCGGCCTTGCAGGCGCAATCTCAGCGTGACCTCGAGCTTAAAAAAGCTGACTATATGGCCACGGTGCGCAAGCAGCAGGCCGTCGCCGACAAGACCTACGATATCCAGGCGAACATCATGCAGCAGCAAGTTGTGGCTGAACAGGTGAAAATTGAGCGGGTGCAGCGCGAAGAGCAGATCAAGGTGCAGGACGCCGAAATCCTCCGCCGCGAACGCGAGTTGATTGCTACCGTGCTCAAGCCTGCTGAAATCGACAAGAAGCGAATAGAGACCCTGGCAGACGCCGACAGGCAGCGCCGCGTATTCGAGGCGCAGGGTATAGCGGAGGCCACGCGCGCGCAAGGCGCGGGCACCGCTGAGGCCAATAAAGCAATCGGTCTTGCTGATGCTGACGTGATCCGGGCCAAGGGCCAGGCCGAGGCGGACGCAATGCATATGCGCGCGGGTGCCTTCCGCGAGTACAACCAGGCGGCTATCCTCGATAAGCTGCTCAGCAGCATGCCTGAGATCGCCAGGGCCATGGCTGGCCCACTGAACAACGTCGACAAGATTACGATCGTTTCGACCGGCCCTAACGATGGGCGCGGTGCCGGCGCTAACCAGCTTACAGCCGACATCGCCCGCATGGTAGCCCAGGTGCCTGAGCTCTTCGAGACACTTACCGGTGTGAAGGTGAGCGACCTCATGAGCAAGGTGACAGGGCTCGATGGGCTCGCTTCTAGCCACGCTAACGGTCTACCTGCGAACGGTGCTGTCACGAACGGGGTTGCTACTAACGGCACAGCAAGCGAATCTGAGAGCCGTAAGGTGCTAGAGGTCGGCACTACAATTGTACAGCCCAGGGAAGATGGGCAGTAACAGAAGCAGGCTCTTGAAGCCGTGGGAGTGGGACACAGGTCCCACTCCGTTCTCGGTGCGCATGCGCACAGTTCACACACTTATTCAAAGAATAGACACAAATTGTACGCAGGACAATCCATCCGGCCATGTTTGCTCTGCTATAATATGCTCATCAAAGTGGTAAGATCGGCGACGGGCTGGAACATGTAGGTGCAACAATGTCAGTCAATCTGGAACGCAAGATCTGGTCTACCGACGAGTACGAGCAGATGATCAGGAAGGGAATACTCGCTGAGGATGAGCGGGTTGAGCTTATCAGGGGAGAGGTCGTAAAGATGGCTGCTATCGGCCCACGGCACCTGGCCTGTGTGATCCTCTTGCAAGAGATGTTTCACGAGTTGTTGGGTCGAACGGACATGGTTTCCACACAGAATTCCATTCGCTTGCATGACAACTCGATGCCTCAGCCTGATATTGCGCTCCTTAAGCGCCGCCGGAACGCATATGCCGACCAGTTGCCCACTGCCAGGGATGTGCTGTTGCTGGTAGAAGTCGTCGATAGCAGCTTGCAGGCTGATCGCACTGCGAAGGTGCCTCTATACGCGGAGGCCGGCATCCCGCAGGTATGGCTGGTCAACCTCGAGAAGGGTGTCGTCGAAGTCTACTCAGACCCTGTGAACGGAAGCTTCGAGATGACGAGCGTCGTGCAGCACGGCGAGACGTTGGCTCTACCGGGCGGATTGGAGCGCACGCTCAGCGTGGACGATGTGCTGGGATTCTGAAAACGCATCTCTTGCTCTTTACCGCCTTGCACTCGACGAAGTTGATAGTTCCCTATCAGCCTTCTTGCCTCTCCACGGTCTGGGGAGAGAGTGCATATTTTTCCCATTGTCGGACTTTGCAGTAGGGGCCTCGGCGGCAGAGAAAGCGTGTGTTGGGGTTGGAGCCACAAGAGAGACAGGTGCCTTCTCCGTCTGTTTCCGCAGCTAATGTAGCCGCAGCCAGGCCCGCTGCCTCGCGGTGGACCCGCGGGTTCAGCGGCGCGTGGCCCTGGCGCACACGCAGCTCTTGCCTGTGAAGCTCAAAGGAGTCCCAGATCAGTGTCAGCCCTACTATGCCCAGCGCGGCGGACAGTAGATCGCTGCTTGTCTGCGTAGTAACAAAGAGTATAAGGAGTCCGACTGTGAATACGAAGGGTATCGGCCGGGTGCCAAAGTAGTAATGGACGATACGTACCATCACATGACCCCACCAGACGGTAAGGAAAGTCACTCCTGCCAGCACAGGACCGGCAAGTTGTAACGAGAGATTGCTGAACATGTTAGAAGCTCCACCATTTGCCGAGGCCGGGCTTGTCGCCGTGTGAGTGGGCATGGTTACCAGCGGTTAACCGGGGTCGAGAAGCGCGATCAGGGTGCGCCTTGAAGAGGCCGTGGTCTACTCTTTCCTCCTGGTGGGGCAACTCGACAGCGCCCCAGGAGAGACTGCCGCCCAGGATACCCACAATGGCGGCCAGCGTGAAGTTTGGCATAAAGAAAGAGGCCGCGACGAGGCAGATGCCGGCAGCCATGACCCACTTCCAGCGATAGGCCCCAAAAAAGTATTCCAGCTTGATGACCCACATGAATCCTGTGCCGATGGCGAGAGCGGAAAATATGCCGAAGAAAACGCCGGTCCAGTTCAAACTCTGTTACCCCCTCACGAGTGATCTATTCGTTTTTGCGCGGCTTGCGTTTTCTCTCCTCCCGCGGCTTGTCTATCACGCTGTTGCTCTGCGCATCTATCCAGCGGCCCACCCAGAGCGCGAACACTACAGTACACACGGCGAGAAGACCCACCGCCAGGAGGGGCAATCCCCAACTCCCAAATAGTTCCACGCCAGCGCCTGCTTGCTGCAAAGTTAATGATACCCCTTTATACCGTTTGCGTGCTCACAATGTCCAGTAAGCTGCACGCCTCAGATTGGCCCAACGTCATGTAGCGCGAGCACATTATTATACGTCAATACGTCGTCGTGTCACAGAACAATGCTACAGACTACAGAGTGCCACGCGTGGTGGGCGCCGGCTCGGGGTGTGTACCGTTGCGCTTGCCCGCAGGAGTGATGCGGCTCAACACGCCGGTGCGCTGGGTAGACTCGGAGCGCTGGTCAGGAAGGGTCACCGTCACAGTGGTGCCTGCTCCCACTGTGCTCTCCACTTGTATGTCGCCGCCGTGAGCCGCTACTATTTCTCGTGTGATAGCCAGGCCGAGCCCTACGCTCCGTACTCCTGTGGCGCGTCGTGACTTATCTACCTGGTAGAAACGCTCCATCACGCGCGGCAAATCTTCAGGCGGGATTCCTTTGCCCGTATCTCTCACGGCTACTCTCAGCCCCGCGCTCGTGTTGTTCATCTCTATTGTAACGGAGCCGCCTGTGGGAGTATGCTTGATCGCGTTGTCGATCAGATTGCCGAATGCCTGTTTCAGATGGTCGACATCGGCGAGCACCTGCGCTGGGCTGGAATCGAAGTGGGCAGATAACCGCACTCCCGCAGCGTCTGCCTGGGGCTGCATAGCCAGCACAAGCTGGGCGAAAACCCGGTGCAACTCCACGGGGTGCAAAGCCAGTTTCTTCAAGCCTCCCTGTAGTGTCGACAGATCGAGCAGTTGGTTTACCAGGCGCGACATTTGTTGCGCTTCAATATTTATGATCGAAGCGGCCTGTTTGTAGCCTGCCTCGTCTTTGATGGTCCCATCGAGCATTGCCTGGGAGAAACCTTGCACCGAGGTGAGCGGCGTCTTCAGATCGTGTGAAACGTTGGCAATAAAGTCGCGCTCCATCGTGTGCGCGCGTCCTACCTCCGAGGCCATTTCGTTGAAGCGGCCCGTGAGCGTAGCCAGTTCGCCATGCCCCTCTACCGGCAGTCGCCTGCTGTAATCACCCTGGGCCATAGCGCCGGCGGCTTCGGCGAGACGAGCTACAGGTCTGGAGACCGACCTAGCCAGAAAGAAGGCGACGCTTAGCGAAACAAGCAGAGCAATAAGCACGGTGGGTAGGACAAATCTCTGCACGCGCCCGACCAGGTCACTGATTCTGGGTTCGGGCTGCGCCAGCACCACAATTACAGGATCCTGCTGGCTGAGGAGTGTGCCGGTGCCGCCTCCTGTGCCTGATCCTGCCGTTTCAGTGGCGGCTGCCTGGGCCACCACCGGCCTGACGCGCTGGGCTACATACTGATAGCGCGCTTTCTCGCCCTGGAAGAGTATCGTTCCCTGTATACCCGCACCTGAAAGGCGCGCCGCCACCCTGGGATCTGCAATATCGAAACTAAAGTGTTGACCCTGAGCGCCCGCGACGGTCGGCATACCGGGGAGGAAATCTTCTTTCACCAACAAGGTATTGGGATCTACCAGCAGCACACGCAAACCTGAGTTGACGAGGGCAGTCCGTATGGCTTCATGCAGCCTGCTGGCAGCGTCATTCTGCTTTCTGAGTGTCAGACGCTTCTGCTCGGCTGTGCCTAATTGCACCAGCGTCAGGATTACGGCCTTCTTTTCCTTGAGATTCTCGAAGCCCACGTTGATTGCATACTCGCGAGCCGGGAAGAGCGCTACCAGCATTGCAAGTAACAAGCTTAGAACGGCGATAGCGCCATACGAGAAGATTAGCTTTGAGCGAAGAGTGGTGAACATATTGGGTGCCTGTGCGCGCTGCGCCGCAGATAATTACTACTTCTCTTCAACCATTTTGTAGCCGACACCCCGGATCGTCTGAATAGTCAGGGAGGATCCCTCCAGACGATCTCGCAGGTGGGCCACATGAACATCAACGGTACGAGTATCGCCGAAGTATTCATAACCCCATACAATATTCAACAGCTTGTCCCGTTCCAGCACGATACCTATATACTGGACGAAAGCCATGAGCAGATCGAACTCCTTGGCCCTGAGATCGACGGCTTTGTCGCCGATGGTGACTTCTCGGCTCTGGGGGTCGATCCGTGTGTTGCCGATCTCGGTGCTTCCAGTGCGCCTTGAAGGATCGGGCGGAGAGCTGCGGCGCAACACAGCCTTAGCTCGGGCCACCAACTCACGGGGATTGAAGGGCTTGGTAAGGTAGTCGTCCGCGCCCAATTCGAGGCCCACTATCTTGTCTACATCGTCGCTTCGCGCTGTAAGGATGATGATTGGAACGTCACTCTCGCGTCGTATCCGCCTGCACACCTCCCAGCCGTCAAGCTGGGGTAGCATAAGATCGAGTACGATCAGGTCGGGCGAGACTTCCTGAAACTTGCTGAGGGCCTCGGGCCCGGTGTAGGCTTGCTCCACATCGAAGCCGTCATTGCCCAGGTAGAGCTTGACCAACTCAACAATGTGTGGCTCGTCGTCAACCACGAGAACTTTCTTTTTGTCAGCCATGAGCGTAGGTACCTTCAGGACGATTATATCATAGCACACAGTGATGGGTCGTGATGCATTAGGTGGGCAGGTTATGTGCTCACCTCTGTCTGATAGTAGATGCCTCTTCATCACTTGATGTGACGCACCTTGGACCCTGCCTCAAAACCGTGTTGATTTGTGATAAGATTGGCATATCAATATAGTTTTCACCAAGAGTCTGTCGGTATACTCCACTGGCAATCTGATTGGGCGGGTAGTGGCGGGCTCGATCTCTATCTGCAGGTTTGCTCCTCATCATCTTTAGGCGGATACCAACCTATTGCAGCGTTCAGCGACCTATTGGGGAAGAGCGCTCTTTGCCAAGAACAAACAAATCAAAACATGAACTGTTTTGATTTGTTTGTTCTACTTTCAAAAGCTAAAAGGTCCATGAAGCTGCATTATGTCGGAACTGGCCGATGGGACGGGCTACAGTGTGAACTACCTGGGATTGCTTGCGCGCAAAGGGCATATTGACGCGGTAAAGTGCGCCGGTCGCTGGTACAGTACTAAGGCAGCTATCGAGCAGTACAAGCACGAAGTAGCGCATAATCCACTACCATCCGGCCGGCCACGACGCAACCCGCAATAGTGCCTGCACTATTCAAGAATACGCTGTGCTTCAAGATGGGCGCGTACTGGACGTTCCGTAGCCTTACTTAATGCGACTTCCAGCCGCCTTTTGGGGGCAAGAACGCTTCTTTCCAGGAACAAAGAAATCAAAACCCGCAGGGTTTTGATTTCTTTGTTTTACTTTCAAAAGATAAGAGGTCCATGAAGCTGCATTAATGAGCATGCGACATAGCTGTGCGCTTACATGCATGCTCCCCCATGCCTAAGTGGGCTGCTTCTGTGCTATAATAACGCCACTTATACTCAGGAATGGAGGCATTGATTGATGGCGCATGTTACGTCTCAACTGAACGATATTGAAGCGGCCCAGGCTGTTCGCACCGAGAAGGACTCGCTGGGCGAGGTGTCGGTACCCAGGGACGCCCTGTACGGCGCGCAGACGGCCCGAGCGATCCGCAATTTCCCGATAACCGGCTTGCTGCCCCACCCGACCCTGGTGAAGGCTACCGTGCTGGTGAAGCGCGCTGCCGCTGAGACCAATAGGGACCTGGAGCAGCTAGACCCCGAGCTCGCGAACGCGATTATCGCCGCTGCCGACCTGGTGCTGAACGGCGCGCACCTGGACGCCTGGCGGGTCGACCCTATACAGGCGGGCGCGGGCACCTCGCACAACATGAATACGAACGAAGTGCTCGCTAACCTGGCGAACGAGAGCCTGGGCGGGAAGCGGGGCGAATATAAGCCGATAAATCCTAATGACCATGTGAATATGGCGCAGTCGACCAACGACGTCTTTCCGACCGCCATGCGCATCGCCTCCCT
>JALYYZ010000290.1 GCA_030945985.1 Chloroflexota bacterium | reverse complement strand
GATAACAGAAGGCATACTTGCCGCCGTCTGGAACGAGCAGGCACCCCTGCGCGGGCCCATTTGGGACTGCCTGGGCGAACCGGTCGCGGTAGTCTACCGAGGAAGGTGGAGTGGAGGGAGTGGACCTGATTTTCAGGGTGCCATGCTCTCACTTGGCGGTGATAGCGCTCCACTGGTAACCGGCTCGGTAGAGATGCACCTGATGTGCGCTGACTGGTGGGCACACGGCCACCACAACGACCCGAGGTATAATAGTGTGGCGCTCCATGTTGTGCTATGGCCGAATGCCGCGCGTCCGGTGACGCGGCAAGATGGCGTACAGGTGCCCACAGTTGTGCTAGGCGACTACGTTACCGTGCCCTCAACCGAGCTCCTGTCGCGGGTGTCACCGCTGGTCGCTAACCTGGGCACAATGTCGGAGGAGCCCTGCTGGCAGAGAACTCAGGAGTGGCCCATCGAGCGCCTGCAGACCATTGTAGAAGAAGCCGGAGACGAGCGATTGCTGCGCAAAGCGGCCGCCTTTGAGGCAGATTTGGACGTCTACCGCTCGCCCGATGATCTCTTCTATAAGGGTATGATGGACGCGCTCGGCTATTCCGCCAATCGTGAACCGATGCGTGCCCTTGCCGAGGTCCTGCCGCTGGATGCCCTGCTCACCTTGCCTCTCACAAAAAACCTGCAAGAACGAGTTACGCTGCTTGAGGCAGTGCTGCTGGGCGCTGCGGGTCTCTTGCCTTCGCAGCATCCCACGGCAGGGGCGCTCGACTGGCTTTCCGAAGAATACGCTGAGGAAGTGGAGCGGCTATGGCAGGCTCATGCCTCTATGGTTGATATGAGTGGCGCGGAAAGGATACCCGCTTGGAACAGCGAGCGCGTACGGCCTGCCAATTCGCCCTATCGCAGGCTTGCAGCGGCGGCCCGACTTCTGGCGCAACTCCTGTGGGAGCGCGGGGGTATGCTTGGGCCATTCATAGATATAAAGCACCTCCAAACGAAAGAATTGGTAAAGCGTTGGACTGCATTGCTTACGGTGAGTGGAGAGGGTTACTGGGCGAGCCACTCAGGTTTCGGACAAGCTTTGGGTGCAGGTAAGGACAGTATTGCGCTCGTCGGCTCCTCACGATCAGCCGATATGGTAGTCAATATACTGCTGCCTCTCCTGGTTGGCGTCGCTGAGCGCGAGAGAGATAGAAAACTGGGGGAGACAGCACTGCGTGTCTATGCTGAATACCCGAGGTTAGCCGAAAATAATATCACAAAGGCTATGCTAGATGAAGCTTTGGGGCCGCGAGGCAAATCACTGAAGGCGGGGGCGCGTGGACAGCAGGGTCTGATCCATCTATACAGGCTCTTCTGTGAAGCGCGGCGTTGCCACGAATGCCCTCTATCAGGAAGCAGAGGCTCTTAGTACTAAATGGCAGCAGGTATTAGGACGGTGGTAGTATTGGCTAAGCGGCCTTTATAGTCTAAAATAAGGCATACAGACACCGCCATGCGGTGTGCATGTGGTGGACAAGCTATAAAGCTATGCGCTGGGCCGCCAACCCGATGACTCGATTGTGAATTTTGTGACTTTGTAAGAGAAACTTAGAAGAGGTAAAGTATGCTAGTCTCGTCTGCGGCACCGGAAACAGCAGTAGTGCTCGTAATTGATTCGGAACCGGCCAACCAGCGCGCAATGCGTGCCCAACTTATGCAACTGGGCTACACGGCACGTTCGGCAGACGACTATGAGTCGGCTGCCGCCATATTACAGGCCACGCCGCCCGATGTTGTGCTGATGACGGGCACCGCAGACGATGAGGGAGGTTGGGAGGAGTTACAGGAACAACTTGATACCTGGGGCATCCCCCTGCTCAGATTAACCTCGGAGGTCGAGAACCTTTCCACGGGCCCACTGGTAATAGCCGACAGCGATCTAAAGGAGCGTCTGGACGAGGCGTTGCAGAAACGTAAGGTACATGAGGTGCTTATCACTGAAAACGCACGTATGTCAGCCGAGCGCCTCTACGACCCGTTGACCGGGCTCTTCAACCGCCGGTATATGATGATCCGCGTCGAAGAAGAGGTGAAGCGTTCCGCGAGACACGCATACCCACTCTCATGCCTGATACTTAACATAGATAAATTCGATGCCGTCAACGAGAACTTTGGGCAATTAGTGGGGGACAATGTGCTACGAGACGTGTCCCACATTATCATGCGAACCCTGCGTGCAACAGATATCGTCGCTCGGTATCGCGACGATCAGTTTATCGCCCTGCTAACCGATACCGACCCATCAGGCGCGCAGGTGGCAGGCAATCGCCTCCGGGACGCCGTAGCGGGACAGCAATTCGCAGGCGGAACTGAAGAGAACCCGGTGAGCCTTACCGCGTCGGTGGGCGTGGCCTATTGGCAGCCGACCGCCCGCCCAGGTGAGGGTACATGGGAACCACAACTGATCGCACTGGCAGAGCGGGCATTGCGTGCCGCCAAACTCTCAGGGGTGAACAGGTTGGTGATGCTGCAGGCGGCGTAGACCGTTTCGGCCTCGATTGCGAGCCTGCTCACATAGCTCACACAGCTCACACAAGCCGCATAAGGCTAAGGGTTCTTGCCCTTCCTAATGCAGCTTCATGGACCTTTTAGCCTTTGAAAGAGAAACGAACAAACCAAAACCCTGCGGGTTTTGGTTTGTTCGTTTCTAGAATTGAGAGCAGATGTGGCCTGAGCAGGGTTGCAAGTCAATCTAAAGACAGGGTGCGCGCGTGATATATAGGTGAAACGAAAGGGGTGCTAAGAAAGAAGATGGTAAAAGAATCTAAAGACTTACCCAGGTTCCTGGCTCTGGGCGCACTGACGGCCCTTTCCGTCGGGGTGTCTGCAACCACATTCAGGGCACTTAAGCCCGCAGAGAAGGTGCCGCCTTTAGACGGCTTCGATGGCAAACCGCCCGGTGGAAAATGGCCTTTTATATCGGTAATCGTGCCTTCGCGCAACGAAGAACGCAACCTGCCGGTACTTTTGCCCACGCTATTGCAGCAACGCTATCCAAATTACGAGGTCATAGTTGTCGATGACCAATCCTCGGACACTACACCTCAGATACTGGCGGATTTTGCCACACGAGAGTCGCGGCTGAAGGTAGTGCATGGCGCCGAGTTGCCACGGGACGAGGGGTGGCTGGGTAAGCCGTATGCTATGCACCAGGGGGCACAGCAAGCAGAGGGAGAATGGCTTCTCTTTACTGACGCCGATACAACTCACAGCCCACTCTCTTTATCTTCAGCCGTCGCCTATGCGCTGGAGCACGATGTTGATCTGCTAACTATTCTCCCACACAGTGAGCTAGGCTCCCCTGCTGAGCGACTGCTGATGCCGGTGGCTTTCCAGGGTATAGCAACTTTCTACCCCTCGGGCAAAGTGAACGATCCACATAGCAAAGTAGCCATAGCTAATGGTCAATTCTTGCTTATCAGGCGTACGGTGTACGACGCAGTGGGAGGGATCGGGCGTGTCAAGAGGAAGATAGCTGAGGATCTTGAGTTTGCAAAGGCCGTCAAGGGCGATGGCTATCGCCTCTTCCTGGCGGATGGGCGTGATCTCATGAGCGTAAGGATGTACACCAACCTGCCTGAGCTGTGGGAGGGGTGGAGCAAGAACGTTGTGCTCTCCTTCGGTGATAACCCCCTTGTAGGCGTAGGTGGGGTACTGGGCATTGTGGCGGCGCTCGGCGTCCCGCCCGCAATGCTAAGATGGACGGTGCGCACATGGAGGAGAGCCTCAGATAGCCGCAGACCGGCTGATCGAGTTACTGCCGTGTGGCTCGGGGCGCTGACTACATGGGCAATAGCCACCCCGCTGGCATACCGGAGGCAATTGGATAAGATGCTCGGCTTGTCAGCCGGTTGGACGCTGACGTACCCACTTGGAGTTCTACTCTTCGGCTTCATTCTGTTGAACTCGGCCGTGCGTTTACTACTGGGCAGGGGTGTAGTCTGGAAAGGGCGTACCTACGCGGCCAGGGCAGGCACAGGTACATAGGACGACGAAAAGTAGTTAGCAACTTACAGGAAAGCATTAATGGTTTCAATCCATCTCACATGGTGAGATGGATTGAAACAAGACAATCAATCTTTTGCTGGTGACGTACTACTGGGCAATTGAATCCTGAACTTGATGCCGAGTGCTACAGAGCGCGCACAAAACCCAGTATCCTCTGCCAGACTGCTTCGCGCTCCTGGTCGAAGACCACCCCGTGGCCGCTGTTATGCCACCATTCAATCTCCCGCCGCGACGACCCTATGTGCCTGTAAATGTAGTCAGCACTCCTGGGGTGGACAACCCCATCACGGGTACCCTGCA
>JALYYZ010000279.1 GCA_030945985.1 Chloroflexota bacterium | reverse complement strand
CACAGACCGGCTTGTTCCCGGTGATGTTCAGGCCCAGACTCGCCGCGTGATGATGAACCTGGCTGCGGTGCTCGAAGCGGCGGATTCCAGTCTGCGGCATGTCGTCAAGACTACCGTCTTCCTGGCGAAATTCAGCGACTTCCCGGCTATGAACGAAGTGTACGCAGAGTATTTCGGTGAAACCGAGCCTGCCCGCTCGACTGTGGAGGGCGGGCTGCCCGGGGGTATGCTCGTGCAGATAGAGTGCATCGCTATCGTACCGTCGCTCGTTCATTCCATAAGGGTGGTCGAGGCCAGGGAATCTGTATCTACGTTTGACCTGGACCTGGATAGAGATTTCTGATCCCATCTCTTTGTGCCTCAACTCTACTTTGACATTCACAAAGGCCGTGCTATAATTTGCGGTTGGCTTGTGCCTGTCGCTCGCTGAGAATAATCTGAGAGGAGCAATACTACTATGGCAGTAGGTACTGCGCAAGGCAAGGAAGCAGGACGGGCGCCGCTAGCCCTGAACAGCCGCAGCGACATGTGGTGGATAAGGCCCGTGCTCACGGTTATCGTGCTGGGCGCCTTCGTCGTCTACTCCACCTTCCGCGCATTCCAGAACCAATATTATGAGGTTGGCCCTTACCTGTCGCCTTTTTACTCGCCGCTGGTCCCCCTTGGTTGGAGCATCTTTGGCTGGAACATATCACCCGCTATCTACATCCTCGTCTTCCCCCTGAGTTTCCGGCTCACCTGCTACTACTACCGCCTCGCCTATTACCGGGCTTTCTTCTGGGACCCACCCGCGTGCGCCGTGCCCGAGCCCTCAGCCCGCAAGCGCTATACCGGCGAGCGACGCTTTCCCTTCGTTCTACAGAATATCCACCGCTACGCCTTCTATGCCGCCGTGATCTTCATCTTCATCCTCGCCTATGACGCCATCCAGGCATTCTTCTTCGCGGATGGCTTTCACGTCGGCGTCGGCTCGCTTCTCTTGACCGCCAATGTGGTGCTGATATCGCTCTACACCTTCTCGTGCCACTCCTTCCGTCACCTGGTAGGGGGTCGCGTGAACTGCTACTCTTGCACCCTCGGGAGCAGAACGCGCTATGGCGTGTGGAAGCAGGTGAGCTTCTTGAATGGACGCCACGCCCTCTTTGCATGGTCCAGCCTTATCTCGGTTGGCCTGGTGGACCTCTATGTCATGCTGGTCTCGTCGGGTACGATTACCGACCTGCGCCTCTTCTAAATTGTGAATTAGTCGCTGACGGGCGAGCCAGGACGTGGGCCGGTGCCAATAAATTGCCGGTTCATGGCTCCAGGCTCGCCTGTAGTAGTAGGAGCCAACGATTGGAATCATACGAGACATTCGAGCACGATGTACTGATAATCGGCGCGGGAGGCGCGGGGCTGCGGGCCGCCATTGCCGTGGGCCAGGCGGGTCTGAACGTGGGTGTCGTCTGCAAGTCGCTCCTGGGCAAAGCGCACACCGTCATGGCCGAGGGGGGCATCGCCGGGGCGCTTGCAAACCTCGACAGGAAGGACTCCTCTCAGGTCCACTTTATGGATACGATGAAAGGGGGCCAGTTCCTTAACAATTGGCGCACGGTGCAACTCCTCACCGATGAAGCCCCCGAGCGCGTGCTGGAGCTTGAGCAATGGGGAGCAGTCTTCGACCGCACTCCCGAGGGCCTGATTATGCAGCGCCCCTTCGGAGGGCACACCTATCGCCGCCTCAACCACGTTGGTGACCGCACCGGCCTTGAGCTTATTCGCACCTTGCAAGACAAGGCCGTTTCCACCGGCATGAAGTGCTACATGGAAACGACCATGTCGCGGCTGCTGACCGATAATGGGCGTGTGGTGGGAGCATTCGGCTACTACCGTGAGACGGGCCGCTTCTTCGCCATAAGGGCCAAAGCGGTCGTGCTGGCGACGGGCGGTTGGGGGCGTATGTACAAGGTCACCTCCAACTCCTGGGAGTCGACAGGCGATGGTCCAGTGCTTGCCTTCAATGCGGGCGCACAGTTGATGGGTATGGAGATGGTACAATTCCACCCGACGGGCATGGTGTGGCCCCCCGGCGTTCGCGGCCTCCTGGTCACCGAGGGGGTGCGCGGTGAAGGAGGCATTCTGCGCAACGGCAAAGGTGTGAGGTTCATGTTCGATCCCAAGTACACCCCCGCCTCCTATAAGGGCCGCTACGCCGACACCGAAGAAGAGGCCGCGCGCTGGCTTGACGATAAAGATAACAATCGCCCACCACCCGAGCTGCTGCCGCGCGACGTGGTGGCACGCGCCGTTTATCGCGAAGTGCAGGAGGGCAACGGCACGGAGCATGGCGGCGTCAATCTCGACGTGACGCACAGGGGAGCCGACTTCATCAAGAGGAAGCTGCCCAGCATGTGGGAGCAGTTCCACGCGCTCGGTGATATCGATATCACTAAAGAGCCGATGGAGATCTTCCCCACCATTCACTATACGATGGGCGGTGTGAGGGCAGAGTCTGAGACCGCCGCTACAACGGTGGAGGGCCTCTACGCGGCGGGCGAGGTGTCGGCCGGCGTGCATGGGGCCAACCGCCTGGGGGGCAACGCGCTCTGCGATCTGCTCGTATTCGGCAAGCGGGCCGGCGACGCGGCAGCAGCCTACGTGCAGGGCGGCGCGCGAGAGACATCTTCCACCCAGGAGATCGAAGCACAGATCCATGAGGAGGCGCAGAGCCTGCTTGCCCCCTTCGAGTCGCCCGGCACCGAGAACCCATACCTGCTCACCCAGGACCTCCAGGCCGCTATGCAAGAAGGCGCAATGATAGCTCGTACGGAAGAAGGACTGACAAAGTGCCTGCATAGTGTGCTTGAACTACAGCAGCGCGCCAGGAATCTGCACGTCGATGGGACACGTCTGTACAATCCCGGTTGGCACACCGCGCGCGACGTCCAGAATATGCTCAAGGTGTCGGAGATAATCGTGCGCTGCGCCCTGGAGCGGCGAGAGAGCCGCGGCGCGCAGTGGCGGCTCGATTACCCCAACGCCGACCCCCAGTGGGACCGGAAGGTGCTGATTGCAGCCAGGGATGGCGAGGATGTGCGTATCAGCACAGATATGATGCCCGCGATGCCCCCTGAACTGGCGAGTTTGTTCGAGACGAAGTAGTGGCGCAAGGGAGCTCTCAATATGTCTAATGAAACGGAAGCAAAATTGGGCAGTATGCCCATCGACCGCGAGTCAACCTTCAAGGACCAGGACGAAGCTAAACGTCCCGTATCCTCAGTCGGGCAGAGCGTTACTCTACGCGTATTCAGAGGCGATGTCAGCGGCGGCACCGAGACCGATTACCAGGTGCCGACCTTCCCCGGCATGGTCGTGCTGGACGCCATCCACTACATCCAGGCAAACGCCGACAGCACCCTCTCCTGCCGCTGGAACTGCAAGGCGGGCAAGTGCGGCTCGTGCAGCGCCGAGATCAACGGCAAACCCCGCCTCCTGTGCAAGGCTCGCGTTCGCGATTACACCAACGGCTCAGAGCCCATCCTCGTCCACCCGATCAAGGCATTCCCACTCATCAAAGACCTTGTTACCGACGTATCGTGGAACTTCCGCGTGTCGGCTAAGATAACACCCTTCACGCCCGCCGCCGGCGCTCCCAACCCGTTCGTGATGCAGCAAATGGACGTAGACCGTATCCAGGAGTTCCGTAAGTGCATCGAATGCTTCCTCTGCCAGGACGTTTGCCATGTGCTGCGCGACCACAACCGTAAAGATGCCTTTTATGGCCCACGTCAGTTAATCAAGCTTGCGAACCTCGATATGCACCCTTATGATGGACTAGACCGCCGCGAGATGATACGCGAAGAGGCAGGCGTGGGCTTCTGTAACATCACCAAGTGCTGCAGTGAGGTCTGCCCCGAGCACATTCACCTCACCGACAACGGCATCATCCCACTCAAGGAGCGCGTAGCCGACATCTACTTCGACCCCGTCATGTGGGTGGCCCGCAAGCTAAAAGGTGGCCCGGCGAAACCACAAGCGCCCAGGGCGGTCGCGGAACCCTCTGCCTCCGCAGCAGTTGCCACGCCCCCGGTCGAGGCCCCGCCAGCCCGCCCAGACTACCCGCACATCTTCCCACGGGATAACATCGTCTTCGACTCGGTAAATCCTCACATAGCCAGGGCCGTACCGCGCGCAACCGTCCACGGCGCGGACCAAATGGCAGAAGGTAGCGACGGCGCTAATGTAGACGCTGCTCAGTAGGCTCCATCTATGACGCTTGTGCCTTCCAGAGACCATCTCGGAAATTGACAGATTCTCGATAAAATGCCATTTTTCCTGTACAGGGAAAATGGCATTTTATTGAGAATCGAGACTCGCTATGTACCCCCTACAACATCTCCCCCTGATACCTGGCTACCCTCTGGAAGTAGTAGCTGAGGAGCAGGAAGAGGCCGCCGAATCCCAGGAAGAGGAGGATGCGCCAGACGGCTTCCAGGTAGCGCAGGTCTATCAGCAGCAGCTTGGCGGCTATCAGCATCAGGGTTGAGATGCCAGCGTAGATGAGCGGCTTGTTGTGGGCCATCCTGAAGCCTGCAAGGAGGAGGACCAGGGCATAGACTCCCCAGGCTATCGTCGCGTAGCCGTTGCCGCTCGTAGAGGGGGGTATCAGGCCAAGCTCCTGCCAGAGCCAGCCGAGCAAGGCTACGTGCATGCCGATAGCGTAAGCTATACCAACGTGGTCACGGCGGATGATGAAGTAGACTGCTGCCGCTAACGCTATAACCCCTAGGTTTGTCAGCCCTTTGTGGTTGAGTACCGCCAAGGCGTCTTTGTTTACGAAGATCAGGCCGTGCGCGATGTTGCCCAGGAGCCAGAGCCCCGCCCCGGCAAATATGCCGTGCGCGTACAGCCCTGTATATTCATCCTTTATTCGCCAGACTACCGCTTGCAGCAAGGTGGCATAGGTCGCCCAGGCCAGGATGATGTAGCTGTAGCCCTGTGGCAGCCCGTACATTTCTCTCCAGAGCAGCGCGAGTACTGCTATGTGTGCTCCTATGCGGAGTATCTGCCTGGCCTCGGGTGGAGCGGTGAGGAATGAGGCAGCGAAGATAGCGCCTATAGCCAGCAGATCAACCAGCGTCCCTGCGTTGAGCAGAGCAAGCGCGCCCTCGCGGCTTGTGGAGAGATGCCACGCCAGTAAACCGCCAACTGCTCCGAAGGCGATGTTGGTGAAACGAAGCGTCACTTTATCCAGCATTCTGCGCGAGACGAATGCCACCATCGCCAGGTAGCCGGCCCACCTGAGCATAACGTATCCCTGCACCAAGTCGGCGTAGGTCGATTCGTGCAGGAGCCAGCCGAGCACCGCTATATGTACAACCAGGCGGTAGGTGGTGGCTATCCTCCTGGAGCGCACCAGGAAAGATGATGCGAGTGCGAGCCCTATCACCACGATGTCCAGGCCGGCGTTCTGGTTGAAGAGTGGCACCCCCCCGTCCAGACCCGCAGTGAGCCGCCATGCGAGAAGACCAAAGGCCGCCTCAAAGGCAAAGTGCGCGGCGATAGTTGTGCCCAGCGAGTTGAGCCTGCCGGATATGCGCCGCGCTACTAGATGCAGAGCGAGCCCATAAGCGGCCCACAGCACCATCACGTACCCATCCCCATAAGGCGTCATGCCGTGCAGCTCGCGCCAGAGCCACGCCATGACGGTCAGGTGAACCATGCTGCGATAGGTGAGTGCGACTTCCTTAGACCTGATGGTGAACGAGACAGACATGGCTGCGGCTATCAGCGCCAGGTCGGTGAGCGCCCGTGCGTTAAGAATCGGCTGAGACATATCGCCCACCTGCGTGAGGCGCTCAAGCAGCATGATGCCGATGCCGCTGAAGAGGATGTAGCCTGCGATAGTCGCGCCCTTATCAGAGTATCGGTAGGCGAGCAGGTGCAGAGCCCCAGCTTCGGCTGCCAGCGCCAGCAGGAGTACATTGCCGCTGAGTATTGAGAGGAGGCTGATGGTCAGGAGAGCTACCCCTATTATCGCATGGGTGTAGGCAAGGCCCCTGTTCATCCGGCGCATGCCCCAGGCGATCAGCTCGAGTACGAGCGCCCCCGCCAGCTCTATCCAGCCCCAGTCGTGCTGGAAGAGGACGCCAGACCATATGAGCGTCGAGAAGAGAAGCGTGGCCAGGGGCGCGACCTCGGTAAGGGCGTACGCGGGTGGGTCGAACCATTTTGCCAGGTATTCCTGCCCGTCTGGGACGCGGAAAGGCGGCCTGGCCCAGCGGTCTGGGTACGCGCTTGACAGGATCTCTCTGACCACGGGCACGGCCCAGAAGGTGAGCAGAGCAACTATGGCCCCTACTTGCAGCGACCAGCGGTCAGCCGGTGCAGCATTCCCCCTGAAAAATATGGCCTGGCTGTAGCTGTAGAGAAGTGTGGCCAATACTACGCCTGCGGCGGACCAGAGGAGCGAACGCCAGCCTCGCAGCATGTAGACACCCGCTGTGCCCAGCATGATTAGGCAGGTGTAGCCGGTAAGAGCGGGCAGTTGTACCTGCGAGATGCCCAGGGCAAAAGGCGTTAGCAGGCCGCCCGTGAGGCCGATGAGCGCCAACGCCAGCTCTCCACGCTTGGCGGCGAGTGTGTAGGCCAGGAAGGTGACGGCTGCTGTGAAGGCGAATATCTGCTCATAAGGTATGTGCAGGTCAGGGAAGAGCAGGTATGATGCGTAGGCCGTGATATAGTAAGTGGCGATAGCCCCGCCCAGCAGCACCTGTGGCAGTTGGCTGGGACCCCTGCGCAGCCCTAACCCGGCTACCAGCAGGATGGTGCCCAGCAGCAGGCCCGCAGCGATACGTGTCTGCTCCGACAGCCAGTTGTTGTCGACCGCATACTTGAAGAGGAAGACAACTCCAAGCAGAAAGAGCATTATCCCTATCTTGTTCAGCCAATTCTCGGTAATGGCTTCGATATTGAAGTTGAGCTGCCCGCCTGGCCGGTGCGGACCGGGCGCGGTGGTGGCGGGCCTCTCTACACCCTTGTATCTACGAGGATGAGAAAGGCCAACTGGTATGTTGCCTTCCCTGTTCCCCAGGCCCTCTCTATTATCGGTTGCACCAGGTGCGGAAATCGGTGCAGGTGAGATGAGGGTCGTCTCTTCATCGCTACCTGTTTGGTTTGCCTGCACTGCCTGTATCTCTACAGTCCGGTGATCAGCTTTAGCGCTGCCGGCCTCAATGCGGTAAACGTCCTGCGGGGTAAATGGGCGCGAAATGATGGTAGATCGTTGCTCTTGCTCCGCCGCGACTGGGGTATGCGCCGCTTCCTCGGCGGCTTCCAACCCCAGAGTCTTCTGTATAGCGCACACCGCTATTTCCAATGTGTCTACGCGTGTGTGTAGCTCAGCCGCTTCCACGTTGTTCATCCTTGCTCCTCCATAGCCTGATTCCGGCCTGGCTCCATAGCCGAACTTTGGGCCACCCGGTTCTGCATCCTCACCTATACCCCGCATCGCGCTGCATGGCTTCAAGAGTCTTGCCTATCTTTTGTAAAGTGGGGTAGGTAGAAATACTTAATTCCACCAGCTTTATATCTGTTCGCGTACCCGTGAGCCCTGTATAATAGCCGCAGATGGCCGATAGATCATTAGCGCTAACAAACCTGCCGGTGAAGCTGACGAACTTCATAGGGCGCGAGCGGGAAATAGCATACGCTCGCGGCTTGCTCCCTTCGGCTCGTCTCCTTACGGTGACAGGGCCTGGAGGCATTGGCAAGAGTCGCCTGGCTGTTGAGGTCGTCGCCGGGCTGCTCGACAGCTACCCTGATGGCGTGTGGCTTGTGGAGCTTGCCGGGCTGACGGAGCCCGGGTCGGTGCCACAGGCGGTGGCCGCCGTGCTTGGCTTGCGGGAGGAGTCCGGCAGGGATCTTACGACCACCATCGGTGAGCATCTGCGCTCCTTACGGCTTTTGCTGCTGCTCGACAATTGTGAGCACCTGCCGCGAGCTTGCGCCTCGCTGGCAGCCGAGCTGCTCAGAACAGCGTTGGACCTCACCATCATAGCCACCAGCCGGCAGCCCCTGGCGGTCGAGGGTGAGATGGTCTGGCAGGTGCCTTCCTTGTCGCTGCCTGCGTCAATGGGAATGGTACGGAGCCCGATATCGTGAGAAGCGGGAATGTAGACGCGCTCTCCAGGTCTGAGGCCGTGCAACTCTTCCTTGCTAGAACTCGGGCTAGATGTCCTCAATTTGCGGTGACCCCCGAGAATGCGGGCGCGGTGGCGCAGCTATGCATCCGGCTGGACGGGCTGCCCCTGGCGATCGAGCTGGCTGCGGCTCGCATGAAGGTGCTCTCTGTTGAGCAGATTGTCGAGCGCCTGGGCGAGCGGTTCAAGTTGCTCAGTGCCACAGGAGAGAGTGTTGCCCCCAGGCACCGCAGCCTCGGCGCGCTGCTCGATTGGAGCTATGATCTGCTCAGCGATCAGGAGCAATGCCTCCTGCGCGCCGTGTCGGTCTTTTCGGGCGGCTTCAACCTACGGGCTGCTGTCTCCATTTACAGTGACGAAACTCAAGAGTACGATGTGCTCGATCTGATCTCCCAGTTGGTCGATAAGTCGCTTGTAGCATTCGAGGAGCAGGGCGCGCAGGCCCGCTACCGGCTGCTCGGCACGGTGCGGCAGTATGCCCTGGAGAAGTTGCAGCAGGAGGGGGAAGAGGCGGGCATGCGTGAGAAGCACCTCCTCTACTATGTGAACTTTGCCGAGGGGCTGGAGAACGATCTGCTGAGCGCGCGGCAGGCTACAGGGCTCGCCAGGCTAGAGCAGGAACACGATAATCTGCGCGGCGCTCTCGCCTGGAGTGCTCACGGGGGGGTCGAGCCGGAGCTCGGGTTGCGTCTGGCGGGCTCGTTGGTGTGGTTCTGGTACTTTCGAGGCTATCTGTCGGAAGCGAGAAGCGTCCTGGAATCTGTGATTTTGCACGCGAGCGTGTTAAGTGATGCAATCTCTGAATTTCATATCGAATCCGGCGCTGTGGACCTGGTTGATCGGAGTAAATTGTCTGCATGGGCCAAGGTGCTGAGCGCCGCAGGGGCTATAGCTTTCCTCCAGGGTGACTACACAGCGGCACGTTCTCGCCTGGAGAATGGGCTCATAATCTGGCGCGATCTGGACGATAGGCGTGGGATGGCCTTCGGACTCGCCTTCCTGGGCAGGACGCTGGCGAGCACCGGCGATCCCAGGTGCCTGGCCGTAGGCGAAGAGAGTGCCGCCCTATTCCGTGAAGTTGGCGAGAAATGGGGCCTTGCCCTTGCTCTCGATTTCTTGGGGCAGCTAGCCGCAGAGCGTGGCGATCCTGAAAGGGCAGGAGCGTTGCACGCTGAGAGCCTGGGACTTTACCGTGAGATGGGCAACAGGTGGGGTGTGGCACTCCAGTTGAGCTATTTCGGGCAGGCTGCCTATAACCAGGGAGACTACTTGGCAGCGAGAGCACACCTGGAAGAAGCGGTAGCCATACAACGGGAGGTAGGCGATAAGTGGCTCCTGGCCTGGACCCTCCGCAACCTCGCCGGTGTGTTGCATAAGCAGGGGGAGAATAGGAGGGCCGAATCTTCTCTTGAGGAGAGCCTGGCGATATTCCGCGAGCTAGGCGCTAAAGAAGGGCTCACGGAGAACGCGCCTGTTCCCACCGTGGCGTTTATAGCACAGGGCATTGCGGCGTTAGCTGCGGGCAACGAGCAAGAGCTGACGCGCAGAGAGATAGAGGTGCTCGGCCTCCTCGCAAACGGGCTGACCGATGCGCAAATAGCCGAGCGGCTCTACCTGAGCGCTCGCACGGTGCAGGCGCATGTGCGCTCGATCTATTCTAAGCTGAATATCAACACGCGCAGCGCCGCCACGCGCTATGCCCTGGAGCATAGGATGGGCTGAGCTTATTTGGGTGAATAGAACAAACAATGGAGACCCTACGGGTCTCCATTGTTTGTTCTATTCTAAGTCGCTCTAGCGAGTAGCTCACTCTAATGAACTATGTGAAAAGTGGCTACCGTCCCCTGAAGCCGTCCAGTATCATCTTCTTCACCAGCTCAGCAGCTTCGCGCGTGACTACGTTGGGGCGGTTGTCGTTCATTGGAACGATCACAACGTTCGCGCCCAGCTTCTTGGCGACGGCAAGGCCAGGGTCGTTCGTATCCATCACTGCCAGGGTTGGTATGCCCCGGTTGATAGCCTCGCCCGCAAAGCCATGATCAGCGATTACCAGGTCGGGCATCTTCGTGGCATCGTTCAGCATCAGCTCCATAGGCCGAGAATCGTGGCAGTGGAGGGCAGAGCAGGTATCTGAGAGGAAGGCTACGCAGTTCACCGAGTCGACCACATGAACATGGTCCTGGTCGATACCCTGGTGTACTATCTGGCCCCTGGCGAGGTCGAGGACATGGCCGCCAAGCTCGCGCACCAGTTTGGCCAATTCGGTATAGTAATCTATCATCGAGCCAGGGTGGCCCGTGGCGAATAGCACGCTACCGTGCTCCTGCCCTACACGTCTGATGGCGGCTGCTGTGGCTTTGAGCCCCTTGATGGTAGAGGAGGGAGATATATATCCGCGCCCTTCGGTGTAGCTGATGTCCTGTGAGCACTTGGTTATGCCCGCGATCATCTTCAGGGCAGCATTAGGCTCCAACGCCTGTTGCTGGACGTACTCTATTACTTGCTTGATACCGAAAGTAACGTAAGGATCACTGTTCGTCAGCCTTGTGGCGGCTTCTACGTTGTTCTGCCTGGAATGGCTAAGCTCGGGGCCCGCCAGGCGTAATTTGGTGAGCCTTCGCTCGATAACGTGCTCATCAAGAGGCATTTCCGGCTCCTCGGTGGCGTTGGTAGTATAGGTTACCTCTTGTGCGGGCAAGGTTTTTTGCATGCGTCATTTTAAGTGAATGTTGCCCTGCCGCTACGGTTTTCCACATCCGTTTGACTTAACTGCAAGAATGCTGCCAAGCAGGTAAGTAGCTAGCCCCTTGGCTCACGAATTCAGGCCGGCGTTTATGCCTTCCAGCACCCTTTCGAGCAAGTGCGCAGGTTGCGGCCAGAGGGGTAGGTTTACTATCCTGTTGTAGACGCTCCAGCCTGCTGTGTAGCCACCTGGCGGCTTAAGTCGACTCTTCTCGAAGAGTGATAGGGGCAGGTATAGATTGGTGGCCTCTACGCCCAGCGCTAACAGGGCCCACGTAACAGCATCGCGCTCGTGCCTCGATGCAAGCAGCACGCTATATTTCCAGAGTGGTGGCATGGCTGCTATGCCGGGGTGCGTGACTCCTGGCATGTCGAGGCGCTGCCTGTACTGTTCGGCCAGCCTGGTGCGCGCCTCTATCTCGCCCGGCAATGCCTGCAACGATCTATATATACGTTCGTGCAGGCCCTGTAAACTGCTCGCCGAAGGCATGGCCGCAAGCACTACCTGTGCGCGCTCCAGCAAGGCCATATCATCGCTGAGCAAGGCCGCCCCGCCTCCCGCATCGCCGATCTTGCCTTGTCCAAAGCTAAAGACCGAGCAGATGCCCACGGAGCCGGCTGGTTGCTTACCATGCCGCACACCCAGAGCCTGCGCTGCATCCTCCATGATGGTCAGGTTGTGGTGCTCGGCGAAGTGCAACACATTAGGCATGTCGAGAGGTTGGCCGAATATCGGCACAGCCAGCAAAACGCGGGTTCTTGGTCCGACCGCGGGCTCAGCTGCTTCCCAGTCGATGTTGAGCGTCTCGGCTGAAATATCCACAAAGAGGGGTTTCAAGCCGGCCAGGCGCACAGCCTCGGCAGGGTTGGCGCAGAGGTTCGCCGGCATCAGCACTTCGCTCCCCGCCGGCAGTTGCAACGCGCGCATAGCAGCATATATCGCCAGGGTAGCTCTCGAGGCGATCAGCACGCCGCTGCGTCCCGCTAGGCGGACAAGCTCCCCTTCACATTTGTCTATGGAAATCATAGCCCTTTTGGAATTGTAACAGGAAAATTCTTGTTGTTCTCTTCTTGCTCACCTGTGGTGAGCAAGAAGAGAACAACAAAATAACAACGCTAATCCTGCACAGCCCTCTCCGGCCTGACCCTCTGCAAGAGGAGGGCAGCGAGCAGCACCATACAGCCTGCGAAAATGAAGGCCCATCTGTAGGTATCATGCGGGCTGACAAAGAGGCCGCTGAGGCCCACTACCAGCCCCGCCGCTACAGAGCCCACCGGCTGCACGAACGACCAGACCGCCGAACCCAGCCCTATGAACTCGGCTGTGCGTTTGCGCGGGATCAGCTCGGTCAGCAGAGGGTTGAGCGATGATGTCCCGGCGTTTCCCAGCCCGGCGATGCCCAGGGCGATAGTGGCCTGCACGAGATCGGTGCTCTGCGAGCCAACAACGGCTCCCAGGCCGTAGACGATAAGTCCCATGGTAAGCACCCTCTTCTTGCCCAGGCGGTCGGACAAGAGGCCCGCCGGTATCGAGAAGATGGCGCTGACCACCACGAAGGCCAGGGGCAGGAAAAACTCCTGGCCGTTCTTGGCGCCCAGCACTTCGACCCCGAAAAGGGTGACAAAAGGCACCACGCCACCCGTGCCGAGCCAGAACATGGAGAGGGCAGCTACATATTTGCCCGCCTCCGGGTAACGCCGCAGTTCTTGCGAATATGCCGCCGCTCTGCCGGAAAGGCTCACGCGTTCAGCCTTCTTTTCCTCTGCGTGCGGCAGCATAGCAGGTTCTTTGACCGTAAAGAAGGTGTACGCAAAGCTGACCAGAAGAATAGCGATTACTATGCCGAAGACAAGCGCCTCGTTGCTACTCCAGAGGAATGCTGCCATCAAGGAGAATACAATCACGCCGAGGGCTGTAGTCAAGCCCACCAACCCGCCTACGCGACCCCTGTGTTCAGCCGGGAAGAGGTCGGCCATCAACGAGATGTAGGGGTCCATGGCAACGGCAAGGAAGAAAGCGCCAATAGTCATCACACCCAGCATAAGCCAGAAAGGTGGGTGAAAGGCCAGCGCCAGCAGGGACAACGACATGAGGGGTACGCCGACAAGAAAGAAGGGTCTCCTCCTGCCCAGTGATGTACGGGTGCGGTCGCTCATACGCCCGATAAAGGGCTGGGCGAACGCGCCCACGAACGACCTTTCATTCGCCAGCAGACCTATAAGCCAGGCAGGTATACCGTACGCCTTCAGATATTCGGGCAAAGCGGTGTTGAAAAGCCCGTAGACCACGCTCGCCCCGAAGTTTGCTACGCTGTAATTGGCAGCTTTACCAGCCTGGAACTTGCCGCCCAAAGTTGTGTCTACATGCCCGGAGCCAGCCTGCGCTCCGGGAGGCGTCACAATATCGTGGCTGACATAACTGCCTTCTTTGACAGGTAGCTCCATCTTCTCACCCCTTTGGCTCTTTTGGCCCCTGGCTCCGCAGCCGGCCATGTTGAGTACTTTTATCCTCTCTGG
>JALYYZ010000260.1 GCA_030945985.1 Chloroflexota bacterium | reverse complement strand
AGGGACTTCCCAACGTGTAGCCCGTGAATTTATTCGCAGGGCGGTATTTGCAAACACGCCCCAGTCATGCACCTTGCTCAGGCCAACAAAGCCTATTGCCTACCCTTTCTCGTAGAACTTGAGAGCTTGTTAGCATGTATAAGCCCTTAAACATCCTGTACCTGCGTTTTACCTTTTGGCCTCGGCGCAGTACAATGGCTTGAATAGTACAACAGTCTCAAATGTGTGTTTGGCTTCTTTCTATGGTTACTACCGGTGCTACTGATGGAAATAGCGTACCGCCCTGTTGGTTCTGCGAGCGAACAGCCCAGGCTGTTTGCCTTTGCCGTAGATCGTTATGCCGTGCTCATGGTACCGGTCAGCAGTGTATGCTATGTTCTCTCGCTTACGGCATTTATGAGCGGCAGGGGGCGCCTCCCGGACCGAGCGATATTGTGACGTTGAGCCTTACTATGGAGGCAGGAGACGCCTATGTTGTGACTCCGCCGGGCCTCCTACGCTCCCAGTACCTCCCTCCCGCCGGCGTTGTCAGGCTCCTGTCCACGCTGGTCGAGATGTGCTCTGTGCCCGACCCCGATGTGTGCCGTCGTGTGGCAACTGCTCTGGCTGATATGACAAAGTCGTGGCCTACCCTTGACCCCTCGCAACTCTCACAGCATCGCAACGGTACGGGCCTGATCACGGTCGATGTGGTGAGGCGTACGCTGCTGGGTGTGCTCAAGCGCTCCCGTGAACCGGCAGAGGAGGGTACGGCGTTGGCGATACTGGAGAGACTCCGGAGGACTGACTTCCGTGAGCCTCACCCGGCGATCATTCAGGCGCTGCAATTAGGATACTCACGGGCGGGCACTGCGGTATCCGAGCTGTTCACTGCACTACTGGCTTTTTATCCCACGCGCAGCTACGCGGCTAATGAGCAGTGCGAGCTCCTTGTATACGAGCAGTTCGCTGATCGCAAACGAGGTGCAGGCGAAGTGATGGAGCGGGTATATGGCCCCAAGCTGCGTTATTCTCCTCTGCTTGCCAGGATGCTGAAGAAGGGTCTATTGCAGGCAGATTACCGCCTCTTCGAGAAGTGGTATCCAGGTGAGGACGAGCCTTGCTGATCTTGCTCTTTCTTAATGCCTCTCCAGGTGACATCGAAGGGAAAGACGCTTCTCTCTTTGAAAAACGAACAAATCCAAACCCATAGGTTTGGATTTGTTCGTTTTTCTTTGTAAAGCTGGTAGGCTGCTTAAAGCTGCACTAAGAACAAGGGCACAACTCCTCGTGGGGTTGTGCCCTTGTTCTTACACTCTATTTAGAGGTTTCTCTACTCGGCTGCGCCTTCGGATGCGCCCTCAGTGCGGACCTTATTGCCCTCTTCGAGAGACGCCTTCGCCTTTTCCACAGGCTTGTTGAGGGTGGGGAAGGCGTTGTCACCAGGCTCCGCGCTCAGCACTATTGCTATCGCTGCACCGACGAATAACCCGAGCACCAGCCCTAATACGAAACTGGCGTCTCCTCTGTTACGTCTCTTCATAGCTGATATTCCTGCCTGGGTATTGAGCTTACTTTTGTCACTCTTACTTGTCCCCGCGCGGCGGGTTGCGCCTCATAAGGGTTTGCACCATAGCTCGAGCCCCGGCTGCGGCTCCCGCCACCTTGATGATCGGTGCAACTACACTTTCGCTAACGAAGGTGGCTGTTCCCCTGACAGTCTTGGCTGTGTCATCTACCTTCTCAAGGGCCGGTATGATGTGCTTGTGGATGGCAAGGGCGATAAAGGCTAATAACGCAGTCATAATGATAAAGAGAATAGCCCCAACGCACATGAACATGCTTGAGTAGATGATCGCCGTGTCACGCACTGCGGGCAACCAGGTGTAGCCGGCCGGCCAGAAGGTGAACAACAATAAAATAATCGGGAGCAGTACTGCGGCGAGCACAAGGATTGCAGCCACCACTATAAAGACCATCTTCATCAGCCCGACCTCCTGAGTTTACCTCTTGTAGCAAATCGCCGCTGCGTAGCTACATTGAGTATGCATTCTATCATACAGACACACGCCTCGCAACCAGTAAGAGTACAACTGATCCTAACGAGGCCTCAACCACGGGTATGCCGCCCAGAATAAGTGGGTGCGTGGGGATTAGCGTTGCCGCTCCATAACCGAGGCCAAAGCCCAACACGCTCACCAACCAGAAAAGTAATAGGTGCTGGAGCATCTGACCCTTCCACAGTTGGAAGAGTAAAGCATAAGCCGTGCCGAAGCCGAAGAAGACAATTACAGTTGGCGAAAATAGTGCGAGTGAAGGCATCTAGCGAACGAACCTCTTATTTGCGCGGTGTGTGGCGCACGATAAAGTGCTGCGGCGATTATACACCAGAATCAGTGCTGTGGAAATGGGGCCACTCAATCACAGATGTTGCGAGCATATACACTTAACGCGAACAAAAATACGCGAACAAGAATGTCGTCGATCTCTATGCTATCAGCCTCAACGCCTGGGGCACCACCCTGAAGGTGGCCGGGGATTTGCCAAGCACCTCTCCGTCGGCCTGGAGCAGCAATCGATCAGGTGACCTCACTGTGAGGTAGCCGGCCCGTGTGACGCTTACCAGTGGGTGCTCGATGTGGCTGCCTGTGTATACACGTGGGATATTGCGCACCAATTCCATTTTGCTGAAGTTGCCAAGTGTTACCACATCGAACAGGCCGTCGCTCAGCCGAGCGTCAGGAGCTATTTTCATGCCTCCACCAAAGAACTGCCCGTTCGCCACCACTATGCTGTTAGCTCTTCCCCTACGGGCCTTGCCACCTTCAAAGCTAACCTCCATCCTCTTGTTGTGGTAGGTCACCAGAGTAGAGAACAAGCTGCTCAGATATGGAACAGTGCCCCCCATGAGGTGCGGCGCTGCATTGGCACGCACCGTAGCTTCGGCATCGAAGCCCATCCCCGCCGCGTTAGCAAAGTATGCCTGGCGCTCTTCCCCTCGCATGGTCGTGTATGTCACGTGCCCCAGGTCAATAAGCGTTGTGCTGCCCTCCACCAGGCGCTCGCAGGCTGCGTCAACATCTGAGGGTATCCCTGCTGAGCGCCCGAAGTCGCTGCCACGTCCCGCCTGCACCAGGCCCACAGCGACTTCACTGCTTCTGATGTTTGTCTCACCGGCGCGTGGCATGGAGCCGTTGATGGTCTCGAAGAGAGTACCATCGCCGCCTATAGCAACCAGTGAGCTGCAGCCGGCGAGCAGAGCCGATCGGGCAAGCCTTGTGGCGTCCCGCCGCCCGGTAGTGATCTCGCTCCTGTACGTGACCCCTGCTTTGGAGAGAGCGCGCTCAACCTTCTCAAGCAATAAGCGGCCCTGGCCCGAGCCCGAAACGGGATTGCATATCACCATCACCCAACCGTCCAGAGGGTGTCTCACCATGTTGCTTGCTCCCCTGTATAGAGTCCTTCGCTGGGTGGCATTATACCAAAGGGTAATAGCGCTAAGTGGTCGGTCTGGGTCGTAGTGGTTGCACCAGGCTTATACCGTCGAATACCTGGATGTTAGTAGTGGCGTCTCCGATGAGGAACGATTCAAACCAAAAGTACTACCAGAATAATGCAATTTTCGTATGGTAGGACCTTGCCTGACGTGTTATCATTTGAGGGCTTCAAACTCTATAACCTAACAGGTTCACTCTTCTCGGTCTTGCATCAATGCCCAGACCTCGATGTACTATTGCCCGCTGCCAACGCAGTGCCATAGAACAGGTGGTAACAGAAACTCACATAAACGAGGGTAACAGCTTGCGTTCTTTTTCTAACTACAATATCTCACTGAAAAAAGGTTTCCTTTTTTGCTCACTTATCTCAGGAGCGGTGTTGAGCCAGTTTGCATCATCGCCACACCAGGTCGGTGCCACCACAACTCAGATCCCACGCATGTATAGTGTTACGGGCCATGTTGTCGGTAGCGCTTTTTTGCGTTACTTTGATTCGAGTGGAGGCGTACGCCTTTTTGGTTATCCGTTGACCGATGTTGTTACAGAGAATGGCCGGCCTGTGCAATACTTCGAGCGTACACGCATGGAATACCATGCCGAGTTTGCGGGTACAGCCAACGAAGTGCTTTTGAGCCGGCTTGGAGCCGATCTTGGACGCGGTAAGATTTCTTTCGCGCCTGCTTCCCCCATCCCGACCGGCCCTTCTCAGATCTACTTTAGTGAGACGGGGCACACGCTCACCAATTCGTTCCTGGACTTCTGGCATGCCAATGGTGGTCTCCGCGTGCTCGGCTACCCGATTAGTGAGCCTACTGCCCAGAATGGGCTCATCGTGCAATACTTCGAGAGAGCGCGTATAGAGTATCACCCTGAAAAAATGTCAACAGGCTACTCTATAGAGCTAGGGCAGTTAGGCAGGGAGTATCTACAGATTCACCCTGATGTAGCTGCCTCTGCCTCGCGAGTTGCGGCTAGCTTCGTGCCGGCCACCAATGCCGCACAACCTGCGCCGGCATCTCAGGTGGCGCAGCAGCCCGCAGCCTCGCCGTCCGTTCACCAGCTCAATGCCCAGGAGCAGCAACTGTTCGACCTGATAAATGGAGCCCGACAACAAGGCGGCATCGCGCCTGTGGCCCTTGATGGTCAAATCTCCTATATGTCCTTCTATCGCTCCAGTGATATGGCTGTAAGGGGTTACTTTTCGCATGATGTGCCCGGGGGCAATAACTTTCTTGCGCTGTTGAAGGCAGGGCGAGTGAGCTTCAAGTATTCAGGCGAGATAATAGCTAACAACGGTAACAATGAATCGGATACTGCAACTGTTGCCTTTAATGGCTTTATGAATTCCTCACATCATCACGATATAATAATGGACCCACGCTATACAACGGTTGGCATAGGCGAAGCAAAAGCCGGCAACGGCTACTACTATTTCACGGTCATATTCATACAGAAATAAAGGAGATAGGCTCTTTCTACAGAGGAGGTCTCCTGAAGGATGCTAGACAGGCATTCGCACAACGCATTTGGTCTCCTTTTCCGGCAGAACAGGCGTTGCGAAACTCAGAGTGCCTCCTGCATCCAATACCCAGTCCGTATCAGCTATAGGCGATCCGCCGATCTCCACCACGGGTTTGCCAGGCAAGTTTCCTATCTTGACTCTACTTTGTACCGGACCCGTAGGGCGCAAGCTATCCGCTTCACCGAGTATGCATAAGGTGAACTTTAGAGACCTCTCCGTCGGATCATAATAGGCCCTGGTGACGCCGACACCACCGTTCTCATCGTATGCTTCCAGCAAGCAAGGCTCGTCCAGGCGGTGGGGCCGACCGGTAAAGAGTTGCGCGAAAGTCTCGCCTCCCCATTCCACCGATGAAGCGAGGGCGTAAAGTGCAGTCGTCTGCAATGTGCGTGGCGCGGCGGCATAGCTGTATCTGTTGCCGTCCCAGCAGGCGCCAAACATATGCCTGGCGTACCTTGCGAATGCTTCGCCAAGCTCTTTATCGGCCATGCCACGTGCCAGCAACAGGCCGAAGGCAGTGTTGATAGGCACGTCGCTGATTTCCATGCGTTCGCTGACGTTCGACGAGCCTACATAGGCGCTGCCGGTGCCGGCTCTCGCGAACTTGCTCTTCATCTTGCCGTACAGCTTACGCACAAGTGGTCTGCTGAAGGGCATCAGAAATGACATGCCCCATACGTCGGTAAAGTTGAAGGCAATAGGGGTAGCCATATGAAAATCTTTCATGTAGGCTGTGCCGAATACACCACGCGCCGCCGGCCCTTTCAGCACCAGTTTGCGCTTTACTGTGTCCAGCCAGGCATTGTTTGCTTCCGAGTAGCGCGTGCTGAACAGGGCGTCGTGCAGCGTGTTGGAGGCCATAGCGTAATTGTTGCACGGTACGTAAGCCATTCCCGGTTCGCAACAGACCCCCCCGAAATTATTGCGCTTCATCTGCGAGTAGATACGTTCCGCCACCTGGCTATATGTGTAGCGGAATGTGACGCCACTCACCGGGTCTTGCAGGGTGAAAGCCTTGTTATAGGTCTCGTCACCCGATAGCTTAAAGTATAAGCCCAACATTGTACTGAGGTGACCCGAATATTGCAGGTTATCGCGTGCTATAGGGTCGGTAGGTGGACCGGCGGGCAACCGGTTGTGTGTGTTGAGGAGTATGGCTGCGTGTCCTGAACTCAATGCCCTTTCCTGCTCCTCACCCTCGGCGGATGCTCGCCAGTAGCCCCATACCGCTACGTCGAGCATCCGCCTGATTGCAGAGCGCATAGCCTCTATGTAGGGTGCCCGGTAGGCAGGTGTGCGCTGTGACATCTGGGCTACCGCATAGGTCGCGAAAGCAAGCTGGTAACGCAGTGCAAAGTTCATCGAAGCGCTCTGCGGCGTGTAAAAGCCGTCCCATCTGTTGGCAGGCTGGGTTAGCACACCAAGCAGGTAGTTGAGCATGCCGAGGTTCTCTTTACTCAGGCCCTGATTTACCGGACGCGGTGAAAGCTCCTCTCTTTTCATGTTATTATTCTAACATGAGCAGCAACAACAATAAGAGAGATGCAACAACTGCACCTCGTCCACAAAGCATAAGGGCCTGGCTGCGCCGTGTGGCCTTCGAGTCGCTATATGGACCTTTCGCCTGGGCATACGACTGGGTGAGCGGCACGTTCTTCCAGGGGCAGTGGCGCATGTGGCAGCGCGCTTCGCTACCATATCTGCGCGGTCCTCTCGTGCTGGAGGTTGGCATCGGCACAGGCAATCTACAGCTCGATCTGCTGCGGAGCGGCTTTCACGCTTGCGGCGTAGACCTCGCCCCACAAATGCTAAAGCTCGCTTCCCGCAAACTCCGGCGCAGTCAATTCCGGTCTCAGCTTTGTCGAGCTCGTGCTCAGGCTCTGCCTTTTCCTTCGGCGCACTTTGACTCAGTGGTGTGTACCTTTCCGAGCGATTATATAGTGCAGGAAGACACGGTCAAGGAAATATACCGTGTACTGAGGCCAGGTGGCCGCCTGGTGGTGGTTCCGGCGGGGTGGATTACCGCTAACAACGATGGCGGGAAAGTATGGAAGGCGATTGCACATCTGGTCTATGGCGACAGGGCCAAAGGTGAAGATCCCGATCACCTTACCGAAGACCAGATCAGTCAGCAAATACACCGCGTAGGTTGGACCTCCACCCTGGGCGCCCGTATGACGCAGCTAGGCTTCACCGTTGGGGTGCATCTTGCCCAGAACAATCGCGGTACGGCTATCATAATCGTTGGAGACCTACCGCCGTCCGAGTAGATAAGCCTCCGGCAGGTCCTCCTACACCTTCTACACCTCAACGAGGAGCAGCAAGCCCAATTCGCCCGAGTATTCGGGCCCTTCTTCTTGTGGGTCGGTGAGCAGATAGGCGTGCCCCTTGAAGTCGGCCCTGTCCCCTTTGCCTATCTTTCTGTCTGTACTACCCTCAGCCATGTAGAGGCCCATATTCATGAGTGTATGGTATGCGGCGTCGGCCTCGGCACGCTCCTTTATGTAGATGGCAAGCTCGGGCAGTTCCATCTGGTGCATGCCGTACGTACGCACCAGGTATAGCCTTTCTCCCATATCGAATGTAACTGCGCCCACCCACAATGACATCGGGGGCGTTCTACTCCCTAAAGCGGGCATGAGACTGAAGACTAATTTGGTGGGAACGGCAAGAGCGGCGTGCTCGTTCAGCATACCCAGGCCCTCAGCTTGCAGGAGCAACATGCAACCGACCTGGTAAAGAGCGGTCAATTGTTCGAGAGGTGCCGGCGCATCACCCAGGTAGAGGAGACGAATAGCGGCTCCGTGGCCCATGAGCCCCTGTCGTTGCTCCTCGGGCATGGGTGAGACGGCGACTGTGTGCGCCAGCACTTCGGGGCGCACAGGCGCGTCCAGGGCTATCATAGCGATACGGTGGGGGCCGAATTGTGCTACGCCTCCGACCATGGGCGCGCTCGCCACTTTTATCATAGCCCACTCCACCAGGCACTCACCGACCATAGTACCGAGTATAATCCTTGATTGTGCTGCGTTTAGCGGGGGCAACGTTTTGTACAGTACGGTGCATGCTTGCCTGGCGGTGGTTCGCTCCATAGGGTTCCCACCGTTGGCGGAGGTGGTGTTCATTTTTGCTGATGTGCTTCTAGGTCGCTTGGTGCCGGAATGGTGCCTGCTCCTGGTGCCGGCGGTGGTGGCGTTGTCAGTTGCAGGCCATATATCTCGTCCGCAAGGCCCAATTCGCAGCACTCCTGCGCCGTAAGGAATCTGTCGCGCCCCGAGTAGACGAAATTCTCCCACCAGAGGGCATCGTGCGTTCCTGTTCTCTGAGCGAAGAGATTGCACACCAGGTTCTTGTAGTGCTTTGCCAGTATTGCGTAGTCGCTGAATATCTGCTGGTCGCTGCCTGACAGAAACCACTTGGGCGAGTGAAGCATCAGCGTAGAGAACGACCCCATGAGCCTCTTGTCGCCGGCCTGGAAAACGATGGCGCCCATGGAGTAGGCGTAGCCGCTGACTACAGTGTTCACAGTTACGCCATACATCTCACGTACTCTGTAGATCATCTCCATCATGGCCAGGCCCGAGCCGACGGAACCGCCACCTGAATTGATGTAGATGGTGATGGGCTTGTCGCGCTGGCCTTCCCGGTCTACTGCCATAGCGGTGATCGATTGGCTGAACTTCTCTGCTGTTGCCTCGGTAATATCGCCTAGAAAGTAGGAGCCATTGGTCTCGAGCTCCCGCTGGCGTGCTATAACTTGCTGAACTAATTGGTTGAGATCCATCTGGATGTCTCCTGGAGGGGATTTTTGGCTACATTACTGTTGCTATTCGATCGGATAATGCGCATCCACCTCTACATCGATATCCTTGCTGTCGATATCCTTTGCTGAAGGCGGCAAGTCGATGGAAAAGAGCACATGCTGGACCTCGTCCTTTTTTAGCTGCACATTGCTGCTGTTCTGACTTATCGTTTCATTGTTGCGCTTATCGCGCAGGTTCACCTCCACCTCTACCTGCCCATCGCCTGGACCCTGATTAGCAATTACTACTTCGACGCGGAACGGCTGGTCGGAGCCTGCCGGTGGCGCCTCGTCTTTGTGGCTTAGCACCACCGGCTTAGGTCCCAGGCAACCGGTCAAGAGTGGCAGAGCTACCGCTATAGATGCGATCAGATAGAGGAGTTTTCTCATAGCTTTACTTCGAGGGTATCCAGGGTGGTAAAATTATAATGAAGAGCAGAATTGACATGACCGCCAGCATGACGAACATGGCACAGCCCATCGACAGGACCGGATCGGCGCGATTATCGTTGCGGCTTAGCTGCACGAAACCCAACGGCTCAGGCATCACAGGTACGGTGTACTCTACCTCGTACTCAAGGTCGGGGAGCAGGCACTCACTACGGAGAGCAGGCACTAACTTTCTCAGCTCCTTGCCTATCTTGTCAACGTCGTCCTGTGTGATTTCGACTGTAGGCCAGATCGGCCCGCCTTCCAACCTGCCCTCCAGGTTCTGGAACGCCTTGACCATGCTGTAGTAGGCGCTGGCTCCGTCCGCATCTATAGAGGACCATTCTGTAATTTGCAGTTGGGCGTCGAGGTCACGCTTCTTCATGGCGTCTTCCAACTGGGAAGCCAGGAACTCGAAGAGGCTATTGTTCACCCCTGCGCGCAAGGGGTAGTATGTAGCTTTGACACCATCAACCTCAAGCGTGCCCAGCTTGCCGTACGTATCTGCTATTTCCCATTTTATCGGCTCGTTAGGCTTACCTTCCAACCTGACTGACTGGTCGAAGTAGGCTGACTTGGGGTCTCCACCTATCTTTAGGACGCTATGCTTACGTCTCTCCACCTTCTCTCGACTTTCGGCTGAGTGCGACAGGGTCAACGGCGCATTCAACCAGAGCATGCGTATAGCACCTGTGAAGCCTTTGAATGTTGAGATGAGATAGTAGAGGGCTAGAATGAAGATGATTGCCAGCGTAAGCGTCTCAACGTTTGTACGTTGTGCCAGCGCCACAAAGAACTGTAGCCTCCACGCCACCGTTACTGCTATGGCCACGGATAGCACATAGAGCACTATGTAGATAAAGGCTGAAATGCGTACGCGCATGGCGTACTTTTCAGCGGTGACTGTGATCTGTTCCCTGATAATATCTTCGGCAACCGACATCTAGCTCCCGCCTGCTGGTTGGATTACGTCTCTAGGGCCTATCTGCAAACTCAGTGAGGAAGATAGATGCTGATCCGATCGCCCGGCGCTTCACGCTTGATAGATCATGATCGGTCCCTAATTTCTCTCGTTTTATGGCCTGATGCAGAGTTTGCAGATAGGCCCTAGTCTCAGTTGGTCGAGGGTGCAAGTAAAGTGCCAGCATAATCTTGTGCTCGGTAAGTATAAGAATATACCGGATGTTAGCCCTGCTGCAAATCTGTTAACGTCCGGTGCTTTGACCTCCGCTTTTGCTGTGGTATCTTACTTGTGCAACATCTCTCTATTCGATACAATGGCGCGCATGGATAGCTTCGTCTACGCAGGACTTGCAGCAGTGGGTTTCGCGGCAGGGTTGCTGGGCTCCCTGTTGGGGCTTGGCGGCGGTATATTCGTGGTCCCGGCTCTTACTTTACTCTTTGGTGTGCCCACCCCCGTTGCCATAGGCACGAGCAACGTAGTTGTAGTAGCTACCTCGACGGGAGCGGCATCAGCCTATGTACAGAATCGCCTTGCCAACTTGCGTCTCAGCCTTGTGCTGCTGGTCTCGACCGTGGCTGCGGCCTTGATTAGCTCTCTAGCGGCCTCATTCTTGCCTGATAGGGTGTTGAGTGGCCTTTTTGCTGCGCTATTGATCTATACGGCTCTGAATATGCTGCGGCGCTCCAAGCCTCAAGTTGTCGTTCCTTTGCAAAATCCGAGTGCTCAGAGTAACGGAAACGGAATGGATCTCAGCGGCTCGTACTATGATGCTGCATCAGCCAGAATTGAGACTTATATCCCGCGCAGGGTAGGCACCGGGGTTGTGATCAGTGCCTTTGCGGGGATAATAGCCGGTCTCCTGGGCGTAGGTGGAGGTATTGTACAGGTACCTGTGATGAATATGCTGATGGGGGTGCCGTTGAAGGCGGCGGCAGGCACCAGCAGCTACATGATAGGCGTCACCGCCACGAGCGCTGCCTTTGTTCGCTACGCGCGTGGAGATGTCCACTCGTTGCTGGTGGTGCCCACGGTGCTGGCAGTATTCTTCGGGGCCCGGCTGGGTGCGTGGCTTGTGCCCCGGATGCCTACAGGTAGGCTCAAGATGATTTTCGGGTGGGTAGCGCTGCTGATTGCCGCCCTCATGTTACTCCAGGCGTTGGGTATCTACAAGGCGTCCGGCCGGTAGGCTCGGGCACAGGAAGGAAGAAAAGATGGATTGGCAGATGCTCATACTCTTTGTCCTCTTCGGGATGGCTGTGGGAACGTATGGCACACTCATCGGTGCGGGCGGCGGCTTTATCATCGTGCCTGTACTGCTTCTCTTCCTGGGCTGGTCGCACGCCGAGGCCGTAGGCACTTCCTTGCTCGTTGTGACGGCTAATGCAGCCAGCGGTTCTTTTGCTTACTGGAGGCAGCGTCGTATCGATCTTCAAACGGGCTGGCAGTTTGCGCTCGCCACGCTGCCGGGCGCTTTCCTCGGGTCGTTTGTGGTCGATCTGCTGAGCGGGCCCATCTTCAACCGCATCTTCGGTGCATTGCTTGTGATCGTCTCTATATATTTGATGCTACGCCCCGAAAAGCGTAGCGACGGCAAGATACTCACCGAGCGCCCAGCGGGCTGGGCCGGCTGGGGTTGGACGGTGCGCCACCTTGTGGACTCGCGGGGCTCAGTGTTTGACTACGGCTTCTCCAAATCCTGGGGCCTGGTGCTCAGCTTTTTCGTAGGATTTATGTCCAGCATATTGGGCATAGGCGGCGGCATTATTCACGTGCCTGCCCTGATTACCCTCTTCGGCTTCCCGGCTCATATAGCCACAGCTACATCACACTTTGTCCTGGCTATATCGGCTGCCTCCGGGACGGTGACTCATTTATCGCTCGGTCATGTACGCTTGCCGGAAGGCATCTCGATGGCGCTCGGCGCTCTTGTGGGTGCGCAAATTGGGGGGGCGCTATCGCACAGGGTGCATGGTCGCTGGATTGTGCGCGGCCTGGCGGCGGCCCTTACGCTGGTAGGCTTACGGCTAATCTTAGGATAGGGATCTGAGTTTTGGAAGAGCCAACGCCCGATAGGGATGCAACTGTATACAGGTGGGGTGGCTATGCCCTGAGCGTAGGGGCTTTTGCCGCGTTCGGCACCATGCTGGTGGGGCTGATCTGGTGGTTTGTGGCTGGGACTCCCGGCGGCGATGCCGGCTCCGCAAAGAGCCTGCCGCTCAGCGCATTGTTGCCCCGTCTTATGGCGCTAGATCCCAGTGCATTTCTCAATCTAGGTGTGCTGTTGCTGCTTATTACTCCGACGGCCACACTACTATGCCAGATTGGGGCGCATAGCATAGCGCGCACCTGGCGTTACGCGGGGATTGCGATCCTCGTGGGTGCTATTCTGCTGCTGGGTCTTACTATCTCTATTCTCAAATCATAGCAGAGCTACTATCCCACCAGCTAAATAGTGAGTGTCTTGTTTCCTAAATGCTCACAGTAGGTGAGCATTTAGGAAACTATCAATACTTTGCTGGTGGGATAGTAGTGCCTTTGCTCACTGCTTGTTCCAGGCAATCTTTATGCCGGTGGGTACAACTCATCCAGCACCGGCAGCAGATTCTCCCAACTGTATCGCTGCTTTATGAGTTCGCGTGCCGATGCACCCAGTCTCCTTCCGGTGGCACCGTCGCTCAACAATGTGAGGGCGCTGCGAGCAAATTCCTCCGGCGAGCGGGCCAGCAGCATCTCTCTGCCATCTTGTACGTCAATACCTTCAGCCCCCATATGGGTAGAGACGATGGCGCACGCCATCGACATGGCCTGTAACACCTTCAGTCTTACCCCGCCGCCCATCCTCATCGGCACAACGTAGACACTCGCGCCGGCAACCCAGCCGCGTGGATCATCTACGGGGCCAATCACGTTGACCCCCTCTATCTTCTCCAGGGCTGTCACCGCAGGCGATGGGTTGCGCCCCACTATATAGAAGCAGGCATCTCGGCGGCTTTGCCTGATAAGAGGCCACACCTCGTGGGCGAACCATACCGCCGCGTCAACATTAGGCCTGTAGTCCATCGTGCCGTCGAATACGATGGATGCCACCACACTCATTGTCGGCTCTGTGTAACCGACCCCTCTGCGCCAGTAGTCAGGCTCAACTCCGTTGGGCAGCAGTCGCATCTGCTCAGTATGACCCACAACGAGCTTTTTGAGCGCCTCCAGGTCGGCCTCTGACACAGCTAGAACGTAGCGGCTTACCTGGCATATTTGTTTTTCAAAGCGCCTCAGCCGCCACCACTGCACGAGAGAATACATGGCGCGTGGCAGGCTACGCCACTGTTTTACGTCAGTTGTAAAGGCCCTGCGCTGCAATAGAGCTTCCGCGTTGTGCGCATCATAGGTCAACTTTGCGCCCGGCATAAGTTGTGCCGCCAGCAAGCCGTATGTCGCCATCTCGATCCCCTCGACATGTATATGGCTGTATCTCTCTGACGCGCACACTTCTGTTACCTTGCTCCACATATCGTCTGAGCGGAGCCGCCACGCCATGTCTGGCTGCGTTGATGTAGCAAGTGTCTTCAGTCGCTGCAAACTGCCGCGAGTGGGTAGCGGCAGCACTTCAACCCGTTCGCAGATGGAGCGAAGGTTAGTGGTCTCGGTGAAGGCATGCCCAGCCTCGAAAGTGAGCAGCGTTACACTGTGCCTCTGCGCCAGGTAGAGGGCGATTTGCAGATTGCGTATCGCCGCGCCTTGCATGGGTGGGTCGGGCCACTGCGGGACAAGCAGCAAGATCCTTATAGGGGAGTTCCCAGGTTGGGGCGGTAGCAAGGCTGGTGCTGCACTCACAGGTGCAGAACGGCCAGCAATCTGGGTCCAAAAATGAACAGGCCCACTATCACAGAGCCTATGGCCGTAAGCAGCACCACCCCGGCGGCAACATCTTTCGACACTTTGGCGAGTGGGTGGTAGCCGGGTGACACAAGGTCAACCAGCGCCTCGACCATACTATTTACCAGCTCTGCGGACATCACCAGCACGCACATGAGCACGAATATGGCCCATTCCACTGTGCTTAGTCCCAGGAGCAGTCCTGCCACAGCTCCGAGCACCGCTATTGCTGTGTGTATTCGAAAGTTACGCTGTGTACGCAGGCAGTAGCCGAGCCCGGCAAAGGCAAAACCAAAGCTGGAGAGAAGTGTGCCCGCACGAGGCGGCGCGGGCTCGTCTATAGCCGGTTTTCCATCCTGCCTCAGCATGGCATAGTGTAGTGCTGCTTCAGCAGCTCTGTCTGGCGAGCATGCATTTTTGTGCGTTCATTCTCCTCGTGGTCATCATAGCCCAGGAGGTGAAGCAGCCCATGGATCAATAGCGTAGCCACTTCCTTGTCGGTGTTGTGACCATATTCCGGTGCTTGCTCGGTGGCGCGCTCGTATGAGATAACCACGTCGCCGAGGTAGGAGGGGCGCTCTTCCGGCGTAACGAACTCTTGCTCGTCCACCATGCCAAAGGAAAGAACGTCGGTCCTGTAGTCGTGCCCGAGGTACTCGCGATTGAGGTGCTGCACTTCTTCATCTGTTGTGACAACGATGCCCACCTCCAGCGGCCCCACAGCCCCTTCCTCGGTTAGCACCTTTATCGCGAGTCGATGCAGAGCGTCTGCATCTAGCACTTTCTCGTACTCTTCTTCCATCTGCACCGTGACGAGGTAGCTTGAGCCATGTTCGGTGTGCAACGTGCCACCTTCCACACCAGGCAGATCTGCATTGCTCTCGTGACTGGATCCTTGATGCTGCTGACTGCTCATGCTACTCCTTAGCCAGTTCCAGAGGCGTGGTGGAAGGGACGAGTATGCTATTGCCTGCGGCCACACTCACGATTGCAGGCGTTGTCTGCGGGGCGAGCGCGGGTGTGCTCTTACCGTCGGGGTAAGTTATCCTGGGATGGTAGATACCTTTTAGCATGCTCACGAATGCTTCGCCGATCCGTGCTGTATCTCGCACTGTGAGATCACACTCATCAAGCTGACCGTCCTCGATCCTCTCATTTATTACCTTGTGTACCACCTGGGCAATAGCATCTTCGGGCAGCGAAGCCTGGTCATTATAGCGTGCTTGCCCTTCAACATGCTCAGTCTGGTTGGAAGCGAGCTTGTCCAACGCGCCGCTCTGTGCCATCGAGCGTACAGTGGCCTCTACCCCGTCGGCCAGCATAAGGATTGCGTTCTCTTTGGTCTGGGGGCGGGGGCCTGGGTAGCGGAAATCCTCGGGGTTGACGTCCGGATCAGCCTCTTTAGCCTTGTAGTAGAAGTACTGGATGAGCATAGTGCCATGGTGCTGGGGTATGGCATCCAGCACCTTCCTGGGCAGTTTGTATTTTTCGCCCAGCTTCACGCCATCGCTCACATGGCCTGCTATCACTTTTGTACTTGTATAAGGGTCCAGCTCCTCATGTATGTTGCGCATGCCGGTCTGGTTGTCGATGAAGTAATTGGGGCGCTCCACTTTGCCAATATCGTGGTAGTAAGCGCACACTCGGGTAAGTAGGGCGTCAGCGCCTATCATCTCCGCAGCTCGTTCAGCAAGGTTGCTCACCACGAGCGAATGGTGGTATGTGCCGGGTGCTTCCTGCATCAATCTTCTAAGGAGGGGCTGGTCGGGGTGGGCGAGCTCCATCAACTGCAGCGGCGTGGTGATACCGAAGAGGGTGCCCAACAGGGAGAAAGCAGCGTAAGTAATAGAGGTGGAGATACCCGCATTGACCATGCCGGCAAGCGCCAGCACTCCTATAGCTGTCCAGTCAATACTGGTCCCCGAGAGGACGCGTAGCGAAATCACTGCCACAAAGGAGGCCACTGCTATAAAGAAGCCGGCCCGTGCGAAGGTGCTTACTTTCTCGACCCGCGTCAGGCTGAATATCCCTGCCAAGCCGCCGACAAAATAGTAGGTAGGCAACTCTATGGATAAGCCGTTGCTGGTCATCACGCCCACCAGTAGCGACAACACAAAGGTCACCATAACAGCCAGATCAGTTCCAAGCAGCACTGCGATAAGCATCGAAACGCCGGCAAGGGGCAGCATGTAGGGGAGTAAGGTGTGCCCAGGTAGGATACCTCTTGCCACACCCACAGTGAATATAATCAGCAGCGCGACAAGTAGCAACTGCTTCCGCCTTTTCCAAACGTGTGGCGCCCTACGATAGAGATAAAGGTGGAGCAGCACCATAAGCAGAGCCACGAGGCTGCTTGTACCTCCGATAGCGGCCAGCGAAATCTTACGGCTGAGTAGTCCGGCCTGTTGCATCTTTTCGACCGCTTCAGGCGTAACCAGTTCACCCTGGCGCAGGATTGCTTCTCCCTTCTGCACAGTGACAACTATAGGCTTGACGTTCGCAGCAGCCGCGTCCTGGCGTGACTTGGTTTCCGTCGCGTTCAGTCGCATATTTGCTACAATAAGAGGTGAGATGACAGCCACTGCGGCAGCCTTTGCCTGTGGACTTATATCCGGTACAAGGATGTCGGGCAACCGGGTCTGCGCTGTTTGCACGTCCACGCTCTTAGCCAGTTGCCTGCTTTTCATAATGGTGTCGAAGGCAGGTATAACAGCACTGTTACGCCAGTATGAGTAGTCGGCGTCAGTCATGCTTGTAAGGGTATCGAGCATAGTCTGGGTCAGTGTGATACCCTGCAATGTGGCATCGCGCTGCCGCCTCGGCAATGGGTCGGGGCTTTGCTGGCGCATGGCGCTTACCGCAAGAAGGTTGCTGAGTAGCAGCGATCTCTGATGCTCTACGAGTTGGCTGTCCTGAGTCCAAACCTCGTTGGATGGGTCCTGGCTCGCTTCGTCACGTGCCTTTTGAGTAAGTACCTCGGACTCATAGTGCAGGTAAGCCGGCGCATATATATCGCCCTGCGCGGGCATACCTGCCTCTACCCTATCCTGGCCCGGCAGCAGGGGAACGGTCATGAGAGCTGACAGGATGATTGTGAGCAGCACACACGACAAAATGACCAGGCGCCTGGTGCCTGTCTGTGGCTCAATCCCAGCCTGGGGGGAACCGGAGGTGGGCTTAGACCTGAAAGGCAAGCGTGGCCTCAGCGCTTTGGGGCCCTGCCCACTGTGCTGCCGGCTATCCTTTTTTGTGCGATTGTCGTCCATGCACCCTAATTATATAGCTTTTCGGGGGTCAAGGTGGTATTGGGGTGTTAGGTCACCGAACTGCTCCACCTCAATGTAACAAGCTACCTCTTTACGTTAGCCAGGCTCTATATCTTGTTTGTCGATTTCCCGACTATCGCAATCGCCTTTTTACAAGCCAGTGGGGCCAAGATGGCGTAAGCGTCATGGTGCTTTTGTGCTTTAATGTTGTTGGAATACTCTTCGGTACAAAGGCTGGTCCCTATGCGTTAGGAGCTACGTGGTTGCCTGGTCTATCGAGTTTCAGGATCTGCTCGACTGTTTGCTGCAGGGTTAGCTCTGTGTTGTCGACCACAGCCCAGCCGCTCTGCTTGTAAGGCGCGGCACGCATATCCAGGTCCAGTTTTCTGATGACCCGGGTAAGCTGGGCTGTGTCAAAGCTCTTGTTTGTGCGGCGGGCGTTTCTTGCTTGAGCTACTTCCAGGCTTGGGAGCAACAATATCTTACGCACCTGCCAGGGTAATAGCGCTTTTATGAACAGCTCTTCCGCTTCATCTGGGAACACTACATCATCAACTGCTACGGCGAATCCGGCCTCTGCATAAATATGGGCAGCCTGCGCGGTTGCTTGTCTGGCAAGCGCAAACTGGCGGGAAGTCTCTGAAGTCAACATGGGAACGGGCTGGGCGATACCTGATACTACCCACTCACGGACAGCATCAACGGGAATGTGCAATCCCTTGTGAAAGCGCCGCATCAGCGAGGTAGCGACTGTGCTCTTGCCCGAGCCTGGCACACCGCTGATAATATATATACCTGCATTGTCCATACGTGCGACCCTAAACAGTGAGACTCATTTGCCTCGGGTTACCGGAACTCTCTACCTGTTACGGTCTACTGTCGGGGATCAAGGATCCGTATTCTTTTCGTTGATAACTATGTAGCTAAGGCTTATCCAACAGAGGACTATTTCAGGAGTTCTCCGCGAGCAGCTCGTTCACCGCCCTGTTTACGAGCCGCCCATCTGCCCTGCCTTTGAGGCGCTGCATAGCTGCGGGCATGACTTTGCTCATATCCTTGGGACCGGACGCGCCCAGTTCGCCAATGAGGGCTCGCACCTCTTTTCTGATCTCCTCGTCGGACATCTGACGAGGGAGATAAGCTTCCAGCAGATCGGCTTCCGCTCGCTCCTTCTGTGACAGGTCAGTACGGTTGGCTTTTTCGTACTCGTCTGCCGACTCGCGTCTCTGCTTTATCTCTTTGCGCAGCACGTTCTGTACGCTTGCCTCGTCAAGCTCGCCCATATTAGCTATTTCGGCGTTCTTTACGGCGGCCCGGGCCATGCGGATGGTTTGCTTCTTCAGATCATCCCTGCTGCGCATGGCATCTTGCAGGTCTTTCATCAATTGGTCTTTTGTGTTCATAGTGTCCCTATTATAAAACATAGATCAAGAGGGCGATTGTTCAGCCTCGTTGGGAACCTGGCAGACTGACCTGGTGGAGCAATCTGGCAGCCCTACTTTATAGGGCATGATCGGAGAACAAACAATCCAAACCCGTAGGGTTTGGATTGTTTGTTCCAGAAGAGATAGCTTATCTCCAGCGAAGGTCTCCTGAAGAGCATCAGGAGAGCAGTTGCCGGCAGGCAAAAAGACAGACGGCAGATCTGTGTCTGCCGTCTGTCTCTCAGTTCAACACGATTTATCGCGTTGATTTAATCAATGCTTTGCGGCGGCGGGCGGCCTCTTTGCGCTTGCGCAGTACACTGGGCTTCTCAAAATACTCGCGTCGACGAGCCTCCGCGAGGATGCCGTCCTGCTGTACCTTCTTGTTGAAGCGGCGTAGCGCGCTCTCGAAGCTCTCGTTATCACCGACTATAACGTCAGTCAACCTTTTCACCCCCTCTGCATGCCGTATTTCTACCACGTCCCTACCAGAGACGTACCTTTGATTATATTGAAGAGGCCACTATGTGTCAAGCTCTAGCCTCTGAAAGCTCGCAATTCATCTCTCATTCTCGCTATGAACGCGCCATCGCTGATGCTGCCCAGGTTTATCTCTACATTGGCTATCGCCCCGTCGCGCGCAGCCTCAGCCAATAGTATGGCTACCTTGGCGTCGGAGGCGACGTTGGGATTGCTCTTCTGTACAGCTATAGCGGCGAGCTGCATTGTCTCCTGAGCAGCCCTGGCTACAGCTAACGGTACTTCGCTTGCCTGCTGCAGTGCTGCTTGCATTGTCTCTGTGCGCTGCTTCTTTTCATCCTCTGTGCTCCTGGGCAGTTTGTGCGCCTGGCTCACGGCGTTGTAGGCTTGTGTGTCGTCATCAACGGCATCTAACATGGCCCCACGCAGCTTTGTGGCTCTGCCAAGCACGGTCTGCAACTCTTCCTCCACATCGCGGAACTTCTCTCGCCCAATGGTAAGATTGCATGCCATCTCGACCATGGCTGCGGACATGGCACCTGCGAGAGCGCTGGCGCTCCCCCCACCCGGCGTAGGGTTCGCCGAAGCGAGCTCCCTGATGAAATCCTCAACGGTTAGTTTAATAAGTGACAAACTCGACCTCCTTATCTACCTGATCTATTTGCAAGCTGCTAACTAATGTCTTATCAAGAAAGTATAACCAGTTGCATTCTTGCTCACATAGTTGAGCAAGAATGCAACAAAGCAATCACAACTTAGTTGGCAAGACATTAGGAAAGGTACCTGCGCTCATCAATGTCCCCAGTCTCTTGGGTATCTGAAATCTATGCCTGGCGTACGGGAGCCTACCTTAGCGATAACCGCTGTCATGCGCTTGAATTGCATGTTGCGGACGCTGTTCACCACCCGGTCAACGAGTGCCTGGCTAAAGCCCAGCTTTACTACCCATTCGGGGTCCAGCCTCTCATCGACCAGCAAGTAGAGCACCTGGTCAACTTCATCGTAACTCAGGCCCATCTCCGACTCGTCGGTCTGGCCGGGCCAGAGGTCGGCGCTTGGCTTTTTATCTACTATAGGTGCAGGTACGCCCACAGCCCTGGAGAGCGCTCGCACCTGCGTCTTATACAGGTCGCCCAGAGGCTGAATCGAAGCTGCGCTGTCACCATACCATGTGGTATATCCCAATAGGTACTCCGTCTTGTTCGATGTGCCTAGTACCAGCGCATTTTCAGCCGAGGACCTGTCGAAGACTGCTACCATCCTCAAGCGTGCAAGCACATTACCTCTGCGCAGATTGCTCATTTCGCCGTAGTATGCGAAGAGAGGTTCTGCCATTTGTGTGATCTCTATCTTATCATGCGCGATGCCCAGTTGCTCGATCAGCAAGCGAGCGTGACCTTCACTCTCGGGGCTGCTGCTCTTGTATGGCAGGATCAATCCGACTACGTTCTCTGGCCCGAGAGCCTCTGCTGCCAGTACTGCTGCCAGAGCAGAGTCAATGCCTCCTGAAAGGCCGAGTACCACCCGGTTGAAGCCGAACTTGCGCACCTCGTTGCGTATAAACTCCACGAGCAGTTTGCGCGTAAGCTCCTCATGGATGTCCAGGCGAGTAGTCAGGTCACGCGGGGTGCTTCCCCGGCTTTCCGCTTTATGGCTTCGAGTTTGCATCGTAATACCTCTCACGCGAGATAGAGTAGTAAGAGCAGTCAAGCTTGTAATAATGCGCATGGCGCTCGAACTTCAGCCCTATTTTGTCCAATACGTGTTTCGACCCCTTGTTCTCAGGTCGTGTGACGGCTACTATGCGATCAAGCTGAAGCGTATCAAAGGCATAGCTGAGGGCGGCCCGCGCAGCTTCGGTAGCCAGTCCTTGCCCCCAATATGGCTTGTCGAGAAGGTATGCGACCTCTATTTCCTCTGTG
>JALYYZ010000258.1 GCA_030945985.1 Chloroflexota bacterium | reverse complement strand
GTGATAGCAGGAGGGTTGATAATGATGCTGAGGCAGAGGCGGGGCAGTGCAGCGAGTGGAAAGGTGGTAAGGGAAGCATGAAATACATCACAGGGTTCTTCGCCTTCTGGTACGACTTCATAGTAGGGGACGCATGGGAGGTAGCGGCAGGGGTTGTACTGAGCCTGGTGGCGGTCTACGTGGGAGTGAGGTATGCAGGCACGGCAGCGGGTACCTTTGGTGTGGTCTTCTTACCTCTGATTATAGTAGTCCTTCTGGGTTATAGCCTCTGGCGTGTCCGTGGTCCTGGCTAAGATGTAAATTGTTTTTGCTGATGGAGTCATATTGCCCAGTCGCAGGACAAGGTTTACAAGAAGAGGCCCGGTAGCGAGCTACCGGGCCTCTTCTTGTCTCCTGTTTGTTGTGCCGAGGACGTGACTCGAACACGTGACCCTACGATTTTCAGTCGCATGCTCTACCAGCTGAGCTACCTCGGCTCGGGTGGGCGATGAGGGGCTCGAACCCCCGACTTCTTCGGTGTAAACGAAGCGCTCTGACCAACTGAGCTAATCGCCCTTATAGATTGCCGGCGCATCTCAGATGACTCTTTGGATGCTGGTCACCGGCAACATGGTGCCCAGGAAGGGATTTGAACCCTTACCCCCTAAACGGGGACTAGGCCCTCAACCTAGCGCGTCTGCCGTTTCGCCACCTGGGCAAACACATGCCGTTTGGGCATGCCGACAAATTATAATATCTTCCGTGCATAGTGTCAAGCTCATTTTTGAGCCGTCGTCCAGCCTGAACGCGTATTCATTCTTCTCACCTCACGTTAGGCAGTTACGCGTGATTTCACGCTTGCCCTCGTCCGTGCATCGCCCGAAATCACGCGTAACTGACAGGTGAGTTCTCACCTCTACAGCATTGTGTGTAAACGTAGACGCAGGCACAGGCATAGGCACACGCATTCGCGGTTAGGCAATGCCGATAACCATGCACACCAATCAGGTATAATTAGATGTGTGCATACCACACTAATATAAACCGCTAGCAAATATAAGAGGCATATAATGGATAGGCAAACTGCGATAGAGACTCTGTTAGAACTATATGAAAACCCCGAGCATAAAGGGACACTGGACAGCCCCAGTGTTACGGTGAATGGCGGCAACCCCGGCTGTGGGGATGTTGTGACGCTCTACCTACAGGTGGACGATAGTGGTCGCATCGACCGGATCATGTTCGAGGGCGAAGGTTGCACAATCAGCCAGGCTGCCGCAGAATTAGTGGCTGAACGGATGGAGGGCGCGACGCTTGCCGATGTCGAGGCTCTGCAGCAGGAAATCATTATCAATGAGCTGGGCCGCGAAGTCGTAATGAGCCGCCCGCGCTGTGCCACGCTCGCGCTTGGTACCCTCAAACAGGCGGTCGTGGAATATAAGGCTGCTCATCACTCTTAGCAAGTCACGGGTGCAGATCGGCAGGGAACGCTGTCCCACACCTGTGCAGGCGGGATAAACATTGCCTCGCCGGTACTCTCTTTTTCCGCCGTCCCGCGCACGCAGATTAGATTTGAGCCTTCCCTTTCTGAGGCTTTGCGGATACCGCTGGCCCACGCCCATGCTGGATGTACAGATAGCAGGGTAGTAAGATCACCAGCATTGCTGCCCCACGCGCGAGGCTAGATGCCGACAGCAGTACCGTTATTCCTCTTTGCCTGACGCCAACCGGCTGAAGCTCTCGCGTCTATCGCCGTAGAGCATCAATATGGACCCGGTGGGAAAGACCACAACTGTATACTCGTTGCTCCGCCAGGTAGCCAGTATCGGTCCCGGCGCATGACCCAGGAAGGTAGTGTCGCCTTTCACTACAGGTTGCTCCCGTTCAAGGCGGAGGGAGAAGCCATGCCACGATTCGCGGAAGATTTCGGCGATGTGATCATAGGCGACTTCGAACCTCGATCCGTGGGCGCGTAGCTCAGCGGCCCTCAAGGTCGCTGCTGCCCGGTAGTTGCTCTGCGCCGTCTCATAGATACGGTCGGCCTCGGCCAATATCACGTCCCATCCGGTACCTGGCTCAACCCACATGTATCCCAGGTAACCTTGCACACGGTCGTCCGAGCTGAAGCGGTAGCGAGGGTAGACGACGATTTCTATTTTGCCGTCAACTTCATAACCAACGAAGAGCAGAGTATTACCATAAGCCGCCGCCACGCCGAGAAAATCGTCTGTGAGCACCCCCGGTGTTGCAGCTTCGTCGCTCTGCGCTACCCGCCTTGTCGGCCTCTTCCTGCCGGAAGCGCCCGCCTCTCTATTAGTTACGTCGGACAATCTGCGGTCCTTTCACTCGCCATGTATACTGTTAACGCACTATACCGGAGCAAGGACTTTCAGGCAAGGAACCGGTGTCGCGCCGCAAAGGTACGACTATTGCTGACAAAGATGAGTTGCGTAGGGTCTTGCGGGCACTATTTACCACATGGCAGAGCGAGGTTATATGGGCATGAGAAGGCCGCGGCATAATATGGGCCGCGTCGATTGGATAGGCTGCGAGGCCGTGGGGCTGCCTGGGCAGCGCACATTCAGAATACTGGCGCGCACGGGCGACCAAGCGGCGGAGATGTGGCTCGAAAAGGAGCAGCTTCAGGCGCTGGTTGATGCGATAATGCGTATGCTGGCCGAGCTTGGCTCTGAGCCGGAGATGGATATCACGGGGATGGCGATCGGCGGCACAAACGCTAAACCATCAGACTTTCCCTCTAATCCCGCCATAGAGTTTCAAGTTGGCGCACTGGGCCTGCGTTACGACCCTACGCGAGATATGATCGCCCTGGAAGCGTTCGAGCGCAATAGCGAAGAGAATGACCCACCGGAGCTTCGCTGTATCGCCAGCCGCGACCAGATGGAGAGACTCCAGAATAATGCCACAGAGGTAATTGCCGGGGGCAGACCGAAATGCCCCTTCTGCGGCACTCCCCTACCCGCGCCCGGTATGCCGCACTTCTGCCCCCCTACCAACGGGCATCATAAGCTCTCTGACGATTAGCCGAGAATATCGCCTGCATCGTCCACGGTAGAGCATTCGCGCCCACCTATGGGCACAACACCTCTCTTAGTGCTTCTTCAAGCGACTTCTTGGGAAAGAGCGTTTCTTTTCAGAGACAACAAATCAAAACACTGCGTGGTTTGATTTGTTGTCGCTCTTTCAAAAGCTAAAAGGTCCATGAAGCTGTAGTAGGGCTGGTAAAAGAGTAACTCACGTTACGCACTGACGACTGACTTCACGCTTGACCGTCGCCCGTTTAGCGGACATGATCGTGCGTGACCGCGTAAGTTGAGAGAGTAACTTTGCACTCAATGCGTAATTTCCTGCGTGCTCATGCTGGATCGAGACGAGACAAGTGAAAAGGTATATTCTGCTAGATCCTTATGTCTGGCGAGCCTCTCTCTCAATCAGCTCGCCCGTCTGCAGGTCTTTGATCTGGAAGAAAGAATTTACGAACGAGTCCATGCCTTCCAGCTTTCGACTGTTCCAGTCTGAAATGCTGACGGTTATCAGTGGGCGTCCCTTTACCGACACAAAGAGCGTTCTCTTGACGTGACGGAAGTACCAGACAAGCAGGAAAATACCGAGGAGAGCAAGTAGAGCCGCAGGCAACATAGGATCAACCAGGTATAGCCAACCGAAACCGGCATGTAGGTCGTGGCGCATTGCCGAAGCATACACACCGGCAATTGCCAATCCTATAAGCATAAGCCCGCCCACCAGAAACCAGCCCGAGGCGCGCTCGGTAAAGGTGCCCACGGCGTCGATATCACGGACGAATGCGGAGCGAATCACTGTAGGCGCAAGCAAGATCACCCGCTTGGTCGTCAAGTAGAGCGCGCCCATCTGAAACGCAACGCTCTCCTGCGGCAACAGCTCGAAAGCTCCTCGGGGAACCAGCCGCCCTGTGCTGGTGGTCGAGAACTCAGGAGATGACCCACGAGCCCCAGCCCCCTCCGCCAGTATTGAGCTCTTCAGAGGCGCGGTGCGCAATAAATCGTCCGGGGAGAGCCAACCACTCTGTAGAGAGCCCGTGTTCAACGGTCCCGACACTCGGCTACCTTGTAATTGCTCCAGCGAGCTGCCCGCGCTATCGCCCGAGCTACTGTTAGGTCTTTGGCTTACCTCAATGGGGGAGATAGGCAGATCACCCACGCGCAAGATCGGCGTGGTGCTTTGCCCGTCAGCGACGGCTGCTGCGAGCGGAGGCACAAAGGGGCGGTACTCGGCCTCCGGAGAGGTGACGACTACAGAGGCCTCCTGCGGTTTCTGTCCGTAGGGGACAGCAGGCCCACTCAAACTCCCTGTAGATGAAGCGGGGGCAGTGGGGGGAGGAGACACATCCAGCGCGGTGGCGCGGCCTTCTCGTCCGCTCAGCGAGTGATCACTATACAGAGAGGTCTCTAAGACATTGGAGGTCCCCGAGGACTCGCCCGCGATAACCGTGCTTTCAGCTATCTGCTGTTCTGGAGCTATCTGCTGTTCCAGGACAGGCTGTTCGGGGGCGCTAACCCGCGCCAGAGATAGGCCACAGCGACCGCAAGACTTCGCACCTGGCGACAGAGCACTCTTGCAGCGTGGACATACGTTTGTATCGGCCAACTCTACGCCGCCTCCTTTGTGTTACCGCTTCCACTGGATTTACCGGTGGACAAAGTATATCATAGGGTATATGCACTCGCAATCGCAAGGAAGTACCCCCCAGGAGTGGATCGAGGGGAAAATTAGGGTAGGTGGCCCGGTGCCGGTGGCGAAATTCATGGAATGGGCTCTTTATCACCCGACCTGGGGATACTACACAGCCGGACCAAATATCGGTCCTCGGGGCGATTTCACCACCAGCCCCGAGGCGTCCCCGGCCTTCGGCAGGCTCCTCGCCCGCCATGTGGCCGACGTAGATAACCTGCTGGACCATCCTGATACCTTCTCGCTGATAGAGTATGGTCCCGGCAAAGGTACACTGGCGCTGCATATCCTGGAGACACTCCGGGTAGGTTATTCCGACCTCTATGCTCGCCTACGCTACAGCCTTGTAGAGATAAGCCCGGCCCTCGCCGCTACTCAAAAAGAGATGCTTGCTCGCGACCACGGCGCAGTGACCAGTTGGTACACGGAATCAGGCCAGGTTAGAGCGGGCGGGCACGGCGCGGTAATCGCCAACGAGCTTGTAGATGCCTTTCCTGTACACGTTATTGAGAACCGTGGTGGTGAACTCGTGGAGCAGTTCGTTGACATAGCGCCGAGTGGCGGCCTGCGAGTAACCTACCTGCCGCCCTCTACCCCTCGGTTGCGTAATTTCGTAGATCGCTATAGTATCCACCTGGAGCCTGGACAAAGGATTGAGATCAACCTGGCTCAAGAAGCCTGGACGCGCGAGTTAAGCGTTTTGCTGGAGCGTGGCGTCGCCACGATCATAGACTATGGCGACACCCAGCCTGCACGCTACTCTCAGCCGCGCAGAGAGGGAACAATGCTGGGTTATTATGCCGGGACAGTTACAGACAATATACTTGACCACCCGGGTGAGCAAGACCTTACCGCCCTGGTAGACTTTACGGCGCTCGAGGACGCCGCGCGAGCCGCAGGGCTCACCACACTGGGCATCACACGACAGGCGCATATGCTGCTCGGCCTCGGCCTCGGAACGGTAGAGCGCCCTGAGAATCACTCAACAGATTTGCCGGAGGTGCTCGAATACAGGAGGGGCTTGCAAGCCCTCACGTCAATGGAAGGGCTCGGCAAGTTTCATGTTCTTCTGCTGGGGAAAGGCGTCGACAAGGAAAGTGCTGTTGAGCAACTCTCCTGCCTCAAGTACGCCGGGCTGATCTAAACCATTCGAGAGATGGCGATACTCTCATATATTTGCTAAAATCAGGGGCTGCATATTTGGAGAGAGGTGCTGAGTGAGAGTCATTGGTGGCATTCTGAAAGCAATAATTGGCCTCGGGATGATTGGGGCCGTCGCTGCCGTTGGCGCGCTGATCTTCGTTACTGTATCAGCGAGCATTGCTAAACCCAAACCCGCCACACCTGCTGCGGCTGTAATGTTTACCATAGCCTCCGGAGAGAATGTCACTCAGATCGTCGACAACCTCAAGAACGCCGGTATCATCGACTCGACGCTCATGTTTCGACTAAAGCTAAAGATGGATGGCAAGGAAAACCTGCTAAAGGCCGGGAGTTACCAGCTTACACCAGGCGGTGATACTGACCAGCTTATTGCCACACTCACAACAGAGGCAGTGGACGCATCGGTGCGTTTTACTGTAATCGAGGGCAAGCGACTTGAAGAGGTGGCCGAGAGCCTGGGGTCTGCCGGAATAGTCAGCCCCACACACTTCTTGGAGCTTGCTAACACGGTTGAAGGGAGCACAACTTTCAGTGACACTTTTCTCGCGGGCTCAGATAAACCGGCCGACAGGGGTCTTGAAGGGTACCTCTTTCCCGACACATACGATGTCAAGCAGTCGCAAGGTGACAACTCGAAGGCTGTGATCAAGATAATGCTACAGACCATGGAGGAGCGCTTCACACCCGAGATGAGGCAAGCTGCCGCCGACAAGGGCCGGAGTATACACCAGGTGCTCACTATCGCCTCTATAGTGCAGCGTGAGGGCGTCGTGGCTTCCGAGTTGCCGAAGATAGCGGCTGTTTATTGGAACCGTGTGGATCGCAAGATGGAACTCGATGCCGACCCGACCACTCAGTACGCCGTAGGCAAGTCGCCCAATTGGTGGCCTTCGCTCGACGCAATAGGTGTCAAGCCGCGTGAGGTAGACAGTCCGTTCAACACTTACGTCACCGTTACCATGCCGCCGGCCCCAATTTGCGGATCAGGTATTGCCGCTATCAACGCTGCTGTATATCCGTCCAGTGACCAGTATCTCTATTTTGTAGCCAAGAACGATGGCAGCCACACACATGCCTTCGCGAAGACCTATGAGGAGCACCAGCGTAACGTTATCCTCTACCCCCCCACCGGCAAATAAGCTTGCCTGGGATTTTTGAAAGTCAAACAAAGAAATCAAAACCCTGCGGGTTTTGATTTCTTTGTCTTTGGAAAGGAGCGCTCTTTCCCAAGAGGTAGCTGGAAGCTGCACTAGTCAGGAATAAACAATGAGCGCTACCTTACGGTAGGGCTCATTGTTTGGGAGGGGAAAGGAACAAGCTTACTTATTTGCCGCTCGGCCTGCTGGTAAGGGTAAGGCTTACCTCGTGTACACTACTGGCTCCTGGATCTATTACCGATACAATTATTGTGTCACCTGCCTTGTGCTTCATCAACACCTCAAGCAACGATGTATTCTCGTCAAGGTTCACACCATCGAACCTGGTGATTATGCTCCTGGGCTTTATGCCTGCTTTTTCAGCCGGACTGTTGGGATCAACATCACCCACCAATATACCTGTGCCGGTCATGAGATTCAGATTAGAAGCTATCTGCGGCGTCAACGGCTGGTATGAAATCCCTATAAATGGCCTAGCGACGGCGCCATTCTTGACCAGATCGTCCACGACCTTGCGTGCCGTATTGCCGGGGATGGCAAACCCTAGCCCCTCAGCAACGTCACCCACCATGCCTGCACTCCGTACCACCGCCACGTTGATGCCTATCACCCGCCCGTCCAGGTCGAGGAGAGGGCCGCCGGAATTGCCATGGTTGATGGCAGCATCTGTCTGGATAAGGTTGCTCAACGACGGCTCACCGGCGTCTTTGATCTCCCTGTGGAGCGCGCTCACCACCCCTGCGGTGACACTGTTGCGATAATCGCCAAGCGCCGACCCGATGGCTACCACCGGCAGACCCGGCTCAAGCAGGTCGCTGTCGCCGAACTCGGCCACAGCAGGCACAGGCACATCGACCTGGATTACTGCCAGATCTGAGAATGGATCGGTGCCCACCAGCTTGGCTGGAACCTTTGTAGCATTTGCATTAGAGAAGATAACCTGGAGTGTGCGAGCGCCGGCAACAACATGATTGTTGGTAACTATATAACCGCGAGAGTCGATTATGACGCCGGAGCCGCTTGCCACGGGAGCAATGCTGCCTCCACCGCTTGATGGCTGGCTGCGATTGCTGTTCGTTTGCAAATTGTTGATCACCGTTACCACTGCCGGACCTGCTCTGCGCACTGCCTGCCGCGCGTCGATCACCCCACCTGATGTTGCAGGTAAGGTTGCTTTCTGAGGACTAGCTGCGGCAGTGGCCGCGCCACGCTGCGCAGCCGCCCCACTTGCGCCTGTCTGCGACGCCACCTGCGCCATTGCGTCCCGGCCACTCGTCAAGGCGGCTACCAGGACTATGCCACTAAGCGCTACCAGCAACGTCAGGAGCGCTGACGTTGCGGCTGTTCTCAGCAACTTACCGATCATCTTTGTGCTATCCCTTTCTATAGTGGGACCGGTGCCTTGCCCAGAGAAGTATCAATAGTTGCATAAATGCTCACTTCCCGTGAGCATTTATGCAACAAAAGAATCACAACTTGGGTTGCAAGACGCTAGCATGGGGTTCGTGTGAGGAATTTGCATGTCTTATGGTTAGATTCGAGCATTCCCAGCAGGCGAACTGCCATTTTGTTGCCGGTCGCGTCACCACTACCGGCCAACCCGCCCACCGGGATACTCGCGTAATTATCAGATCAACAGGAGCGCGTATACGACTGCGGCTAGGTCCCATTCCCTATTAGTTATCGCTTCCAGTGCCCTTACTGGATAGGCGCGCTCCCGTGATACCTTTATTATGAGGCCCGATCCTTAAGGAATGGTGAGAGCAAAGTTAATGTCAGATTAGAATCGTACCCAGTTCGTACGAGAGGACCAAAGAGATCAGGACCTATAAGTCCTGATCTCTTTGTTCTTAAGCCCTACCAACTTAGCAAGTCGGATAAATCGGGTTAGAGTAGCAGCGGCGCAATTGTGAAACAGGAGGCCGCCCGCCAAGTGTCTGGCCTAGCCCTCGCTTGGCTTCTCGCCAAAGAACTGCCACACCTCATCAGACTGATCTTTACTCCAACCATAGCTCTGGACGAGAGTGTTCCACTCATCTCGGTCCTGCTCACTGTAATGTCGCTCAAGCTCTTGCATCTGGGTCTCGGATATATTGCGCAGAGCTTCCGGACGTGGGTCACCACCCTGGCTGCTGTTGTTGTCCATTAAACCGCCTCCTGAAAGAATTAGTGTTGCTTACAGAGAGCCGCTAGCCCTCGTTGATATTTACAGATGTAACGCCTGGCTGGGTTACTACGTTGACCTGCTGCCCGGCATCTGCTGTATTAACGTTTACGCTATTGGGAACACCCACTGCCGGTACCACGGGAGTAGTGGTGGTTGTGGTGGTCTCAGTTACCGCAAGGTCAGCCGGCTGGGGTATCACGGTTGTGGTATGCTGAACGTGCGTCTCTTGTTGCATGTTCGCCATCCTTTCCGCACCTGTTTGGCGCTTATCTGTAATTGCCCGCAAGCGAGCGTCCTGTACAGGCTTGCAAGTTGTATGCCATTATTCGGCCTAGAAAACGCGTGCCCCAGGCTCAACATCGCGGTCGGGCCGAAGAAGCACAACCGAACCCTCGCGCACGATCCCCTCTCCAGGTACGCCCAGCACCAATACCTCCGAGGCAAAGCCGGCGATCTTGCGAGGTGGGAAATTGACTACAGCCAGCACCAATGTGCCGATCAACTCATCGGGCTTGTAGAAGGTTGTAAGCTGCGCGCTGGACTGTCGCCTCCCTAGAGGGCCAAAGTCGATCACGAGCTTGTAGGAAGGTTTCCGCGCCTGCGGAAAGGACTCACAAGCTACCACCTTTCCTACTCTTATGTCAATTTGATCGAAGGTGTCTATCGTTGTCTGGACATGCGCCAGGTCGTAATCGCTTTGCATGAG
>JALYYZ010000246.1 GCA_030945985.1 Chloroflexota bacterium | reverse complement strand
TACGCGCGGGTGGTGTCCGACACCCCTACGACCAGCAAAGTATCAGCGGCAGTAGGGTACGCGTCGGCATAGCGGGTGTTATCAGGTCTGAGCAACGCCAGGTCGGGCTCCAGATCAGAGTAATCGTTAATACGGACGGGGTCTTGTATGCTGATCAGGGCACGTTTCCTCGCAACACGATAAAAAGGGTCGTTGAGCTGTGTCGCGCACGCAGAATGCCTGCTCCCCTTTGCGGCCTTCTCAATGATCTCCCCTTCGACCAACTCAACGCGATCGTTCTCTGTAAGGATGCCCAGCTCGACCATACGGTCGTAATCCTCAACTCGGAAGAGCTTTCTACGAGGTTCAGCAACCATGATTCCTCACGTCTTGCCTTGTCTTGTCGCTAGCTGTCCACACCGTGGAAGCAAATACCGTCCAGCGAATAAGTCAGCATGCCACATTCGTAAAGTGTGCTCTGCAAAGTTCCGCCAGACGGACGAGTCTCGTAGGGACTTTACAAGGTGGCCCGTGACTCACTCACAGTGCGATCTCCGCTGCAGGGTCGCCTTCTGGGCACAGTCCCTAGCATAAGGCGTATACTTTGCCCGGAGTATACCATAGCGTCAGCACCCGCAGGATCCCCGTATGCGACCTTCTCAGGGTCAGGCTCTCACCATCTTCTAATTCTTCTCCTATCTTCGTCTCATAGTCGGGCGCTATACTGACGTTGTGTGATGGGGTGCTCGCTCCGGTCTGCCGGGGCCGACGCCCGCCGCACTGAAGCTGCAACAACTATAGGAGAGTGCTGTATGACTGGTGATATAACCACACAGATTGATGCTACACAAAACATAAGGAGCAAGAGCAAAATGGGTTATGGAACATTGTTCAGGTCAAAGCGTCAGGCCGCTGCGGTGGCGTTTGTGCTGCTCGTCAATCTTTTTCTTTATGGTGGGCAAGGGAGCGCGGCGAATGCCTCCTCGCTTCAGGCGACCCAGCCGTGCGGCGCGCTCACGCCTGCGGTAACGGAGGGGCCATACTACAAGGTGGGCTCGCCTGAGCGTTCCTCGCTGTTGGAGGTGGGTACGACAGGCACGCCGGTGACGATCATAGGCTACGTGTACGATAAGAGCTGCCGGCCAATCGCCCACGCGTGGCTCGATTTCTGGCAGGCCAGCTCAACAGGGGTCTACGATAACAGCGGCTATAAGCTGCGCGGCCACCTTTACACTGACGCCTCGGGAGCGTATAAGCTCACGACCGTGGTACCGGGCGAATATCCTGGCCGCACGGAGCATATACACGTCAAGGTGCAGGCGGCGAACGGTCCGGTGCTGACCACGCAGCTCTTCTTCCCAGGGGTGGTCCACAACTCCAGCGACTCGATCTACAACCCGGCCTTGCTGATGAACGTGCAGACCGGCACGTCCGGCGAGACCGCGACCTTCAACTTCGTGCTGGACATCGCCGTCGCGCCATCGACCGTGCAGCCTACAACCCCCACGGCTTTGGCAACGGCGCAGACGACAACGCAGCCTACGGTTGTAGCGGCAACGCCTACCATCGCGGCAGGTAGCGGCCATACCTTCAAGGAGACCGGCTTCACAGTGTCGGGCGATTTCTGGACAGCCTGGCAGGGCGGTAGGCAGTACGCGGACAGCCTGTACATCAACGGCCTACCTATCACAGGCGTGCAGGAGGAGGTGTCGCCCACCGACGGCAAGATGTACAAGGTGCAGTGGTTCGAGCGGGCGCGCTTTGAGTACCACCCGGAGAACGCGGCACCCAACAACGTGCTGCTTGGCTTGCTTGGCACGGCGGCCGCTCGGAGTCAGCAAGGCCAAACATCTTTCAAGGCAGTGGGTAATCCCGGCGGCGCCACGACCTGGTACTCGCAGACTGGCCACACTCTGGGTGACAACAGCGCGGGAGGGCAAGCGATCTCGGCTGCTTGGACGCGGCTGGGCGGGCTGAAGCAATTCGGCTACCCGATCTCGCAGCCTTTCACGCAGGTGAGCAAGGACGACGGCAAGAGCTACCTTGTGCAGTATTTTGAGCGGCAGAGGTTGGAGTACCATGCTGAGAACAAAGGCACTCAATACGAGGTGCTCCTGGGCAGACTTGGCGCGGAACAGATAGCAAAGGCGCCATAAAAGCTTGGGGTGACAGGGCCGGACTGCGGTCCACTGTCGAGCAAAACCCGCGAGCACATCGCCTGATGTGGACATGGCTCGCGGGTTTTGCACGTAAATCTCTACTTCTTCCGAGGCTTTGCGCCAGTTCTGCGCATCGTGATACACATGGTAGATGACTATCTCGCTGTCGGCAGGATCCGAGCCTTCAATAACTCCATATACGACAATGTAGAGACAGCGCGCAGTCACCAACTCTCGCGTTCGCGCAAGACGGCCGGGTCGCTCCAAATAGGGCAACTGCGCCAACGTCGTAATTAAGCCTCATCGAAGAATCCATGCCTCCTGCAATGTTGGACTCCACCTACGTCTTTCTGCCAAAAGGCGTAATAGCACGCGAAACTCAGTCGTCATAATAGAACTATGGAGAAACAGGGCCACACTCTGGTCATGAGCGAGTGGGAAGTCTCTCATGTGGAAGACCTCAACCCTGAGCCGGAGGGCGATCCGGGCCTGGTACACCTCCGCGAGGTGGGGCTGGGAGCGCTGCTGATCGTGGGGGTGCTCCTGTGGGTGGGGTCTCAGTGGTGGCGGGCGCAGAGCGACAGCAGCAACTACTCGAAGGCTCAGCAGGCGGTGGTTGAACGCAAGTGGGACGACGCGCGCAGCCTCTTTACCGCACTACAGGGGTATAAAGACTCGCCCGACCGCGCCGCAGACGCAGCGAAGCAGATCAACGAGCGCGACACGAGGTATAGCGCTGCCGCTACTGCCGTACAGAGTGGGCGGTGGGCAGAGGCTCTCACGTCCGCTCGCGCCGTGCAGAGCATCGAGCCCAGTTTCAAGAACGCTGCTTCCATGGAAGCCACCGCCCTCCCGATGATCTACACGCAAGCGTTGAGCGGCACAGTAGCTATGCGGGAGAGCGCAGAGCCGCCGGGGCTCTACTATCGCGATGCCGACCAGTGGGTGTGGCTGCGCGGCAGTGATAAATATAGCACGCTGCTTGGTTATGGACCTGCTGACCGCTTGCTTTATGACGTGCCCGGCCCTGACTGGGAGGCTCCTCCTGTTTATTAAGATACGGCTACGACTGAGATCTACACGGTACCACGGGGGTACCCTGAGAAAGCAGGCAGGCAGGTCATGGTGGCGGCTCTGGCGAGTGGCGACACGCTAGCGGGCGCGGGAGGCGTGAGATTTAGTAAGCTGGCTATCGATCCCGCTGGATACAACTTTTTCGTCTGGGGCGAGGCTGGCGTATGGGGAGCGCGCTACGATCCTGCGGCTTACATCCGAGGCGTGAAGGAGAATGGTTTTGCTGAGAACATCCTGTGCTACGAGGCATTCGGCAGGCCAGTTACCACGACGGTTGCGCTTCCTCCAGGGGCGATGGAAGTGGTCGCTGTTGGCGCTCAAGGGCGCAAGG
>JALYYZ010000223.1 GCA_030945985.1 Chloroflexota bacterium | reverse complement strand
AACTTGGTCACGGCCGACATTACAAGCACTATGGCTGTGGCAATAGCGCCGAGACCATTCATCACCATACTACGCTGCCAACCTGGAGTGCGCAGTCGCCACCAGCGAACAACCATTCCTGACTGTGAGAGGGTAAACGAATTGAACACCCCCACGGTATAGAGGGGTATCAGTGCCGTTGTGTCGCCGCCAAAGGCAATTATGAGTACGCACGCCAGCACCGCGAGCGTCACAATACCCCACGAGAAGGCCAGGCGGTCGCCTCTGAAGGAGTACTGGTGCGGCATAAAGCCATCGCGCGCCAGAAAATATGATAACCTCGGGAAATCGGAAAAGGCCGTATTCGCCGCGAGCACCAATATGAGCGCAGTGACGATATTTATGAAGTACCAGAGCGCCCCCGTGCCAAAAACCGTACTCGCCACCTGCGAAAGCACCGTCTGCGTAGGACTTGGATGCACCTGGAGTTGAGCCGCCAGGAAGGTGATGCCACCGAACATGAAGATCGCGATTATTGCCATCCACGAGAGGGTGATGCGGGCGTTATTTGCCTCCGGCGGCTGGAAGGCGGGCACCCCGTCGGCAATCGCCTCAACCCCCGTCAGCGCGGTGCAGCCTTGTGTGAACGCGCGCAGCAGCAAGAATAGAGTGAGCTGCTCAGCCTGAGGTGTAACCGCATCAGGAGGCGGTACATAGGCCAGCGCGCCGCCAAAGCTCGTAAAGTAACGTATGAAGCCATAGACGATCATCGCAATGATGCCGAAGACGAAGAGATAGGTTGGAACCGCGAATATGTTGCCTGCTTCGCGCAGGCCGCGCAAGTTGGCAATTGTCACCAGCACGACCAGGGCTATACAAATATCTACTGTGTAAGGTCGAAGGACCGGAAAAAGCGAGTAAAGCGCGGCCACGCCTGCGGAGATACTCACCGCAACCGTCATCGTGTAGTCGATCAGGATCGATGCAGCGGCAATGAGGCCCGGGAGCGTACCCAGGTTGTCCTTTGCAACGATGTAGGAACCTCCGCCGCGTGGGTATGCCAGTATGGTCTGCCTGTAAGAGGCGGCGACAATCGCGAGCAGCAGCATAACAGCAAAGCCAACCGGCAGTGTGTTCGCTGATACCGCCGCCATACCGGTGAGGATCAGCACGCGTACTATTTCCTCGGTAGCATAGGCCACAGAGGAGAGGGCATCTGAGGAGAGTACAGCAAGGGCCTTGACCTTAGTCAGGCGCTCGTGTATAGAATGTTCGGTGCTGATCGGCGTGCCGATGAGTATCCGCTTCAGACGGCCATATACCCGGCCGACTTGCCCGCGCGGCTGCTCAGTAGCCAGAGATGCGCTGAACACGTTGGTGCTGAGGCGCTTGAATGGACCTGCATTCCGCGAGATACGAATATGGCGGTCGCCTGGGTGGCTACCTTGCAGGTGTTCCTCTTGCCGCAAGTCAGGTCGGCTACGATGCTCAGCCGGAAGACGAGCGGCTATAGGACGAGTCGGCTCGCCGGCCGACCTCCCTGCATCCGGTGTAGGGGGCTGTCCCGGTTCAGGAATTATCTGGACGGTGTGGCTCCCGGTCGGCATTTTCACCTCGCGCACGGGCGTAGCATCCCTTTGCAGAGCGCCATTGCCTTCCCCAAGCGCGGCATTCGTCCCACTATCAGGCAAGGCATTTGCTTGCTGAGCGCCATTACCCACTACAGATGAAACATCGATGTGATCTGCCGCCTGGTTGGCGACATTCTGATCTGCGGAAGGCTCAAGGCCTTCCCCTGAATTGGTCATGAAATTGCGAACTCCTCTAGCCCTTCAGCAAGTTCCCCAGGATAAAAACGGCATTCGCGGGACGTTCGGCCAGGCGGCGCATAAAGTACGGATACCACTCCTGTCCGTATGGTACGTACACACGCACATTATATCCTTGTTGCACGAGCGCCATCTGTTCATCACGCCTGATGCCGTAGAGCATCTGGAACTCGAATCGCCTGGGTTCGATTCCGTTAGCTCTGGCAAAGCGCTTTGTATATTCGATAAGGCGGGTGTCGTGAGTCGCGATACCAGGGTAGTTGCCATCCTTCAGTAGCAGGCGTGTGAGCTTCGCGTAGTTGGCGTCAACGTCTGCTTTCTCGGGGAAGGCGACGCTCTCCGGCTCATTGTATGCGCCCTTGCAGAGCCTCACTCGCGCGCCAAGTTTGTTCATCTCACGAATGTCGTTTTCGGTCCTGTAGAGGTAGGCTTGCAACACTACACCGACGTTGTGGAAACCACCCTCGTGCCATAAGCGCCGGAACATGTCGAGTGTGCGATCCGTGTAAGCTGAGCTTTCCATGTCGAGCCGCACAAAGTTGTTCAACTCTTGAGCACGCGCACAAATCTTAGAGACGTTCTTGAAACAGAGTTCCTCGTCCAGATCAAGCCCCATCTGGGTCAGCTTGAGCGATACGTTAGAATTTATTTTCGATGAGACAATGGTATTCAATACCTCGATGTAGGAGTTGGCGGCAGAAGTAGCATCCTGCGGGCTGTTTACATTCTCGCCGAGATGGTCAAAGGTAGCCGCGATACCGCGCCGGTTCAACGCCACAATGGCACGCACCGCCTGGTCCAGGCTCTCGCCGGCTACGAAGCGCAGAGCGAATTTACGTGCCGCACCATTATGTAGCGCGACATCCTGGAGTTCTCGGCTGTTGGACATCGTCAGAAAGGTTTGTCTCAGTACCATAATTCCCCCGGTGAGATAAGGTCCTAAACACAAATAGGCCCGGCCATATTTCAGGCAGGGCGCGGACGGTCTACGGTGTGGCAGTAGCCTGCGTGGGACGGTTATTGACCTCGGCAGGTGTCTGAGACTCGGGTATCTTCACGGCATCCTTGTCGGTCCACACTGTATCCGGGAAAGCAGCATAATCCTTGAAGTCACCCACGTTGGTCGCAACGACCTCAATTTCCTTGCTGGCGTTCGGCGCGAGCCCATCAGGGAGGGCGTCCATGTTCCCGACGGCACTGCCTACTATCTTCTTTGTAGGGTCGCTTGAGGACTTATCATAGAAGAGTACTTTGACCGTGGCGTTGTAGAGCTTTGCCGGTTCGAGCCCTGGTGTCGGGGCATTAGGCGTTGCCGTTCCTTTCAGGGCAGGAGGCTGCATCACGCCATTGGTTACTTTCAGCCGCACAGTCACCTGGTCGCCTTGCTTCGTAGGCTGCCCCAATTTCTCAATCGTGATACCTTTAGCGTACAACGAGGAGGGTTTTGGAGCATCCGAGGGCGCATCTCCCTTAACGTCGCTAACCACGGACGAAATACCCGTTAGCGAATTAGCGCTCTTCGGAGGCCAAATACCCAGCAGCGTAGAGACCATGCACCCGAGCACAGCCACCGTCACCAGCCCCGCGAGCAGGAGCGTTGTGGTACTTGGCCTAAAGCGCCGGGCAGGTGGTTGAACTTCCACACGCGGTGCCTCGGGCGGGCTCTTCTTTACCGCAGGACCTTGAGCTGTCTGCAACTCCTCTTCCTCCTATGGCTTCTACTCCAATTGCAGTCAGGTAAAGCAAGCACAGTGCCGCCGTTGTGCCGCGATGGAGGGACAACTTTGCCTTTGACTCAACAAGCTGCGTGTCGCCATTATATCACCGGGTAGAACCGTGGGCAAGAAAGTGTAGAATCGTTATCTGTGTCGCCACGCATATGCACCCGCCTGCCGCCACACTTCAGTTGCGCATCCTATGAAGCCTCAACACCACGGCTATGTCCGCCTAACTGCCCCAGTCGCACGATGACCCGTTCAGCGCGTGCCTCCGTCAAGTCCGACAAATCGCTTACTTGCAGCCTCGCCATTAGCTCGCCGAGGTCGCGGCCTGATGAGGTCACCAATTGCCTGATCTGCTTCAGTTGGAGGTCTGTGCAAAGTCCACTCCGGCCCCCGTCAACGGTGGCGAGGGCAGAACCCACCTCAAAAACATGCGGCTCAGCTCCCGGTTCTTCGTCATCGACACGGTCCCTCCCGTAGAGGTCCAACCCGATGCCAAGAAGAGACGCGCACTTCTTGAGAGCATCGCTGGCTGCGGCCTTGAGATCGTCCGCTATCGATAGAGGCTTGCCGCCTCTTGTTCCAGAAGAGTGCCTCTTTATGTCCGCGCCTCCGAATTGCGTCTTCACGATGGTCTGACCAGCTGGCGTGCGCACCGTCAGGCGAGCCTCCACAACCACCTCGTCCTCAAGTATCTGCTTGTCGACCACCTCGAAATCCCAGTTGAAGCCGAATACAAGGTTCAGACGCTCAGTAACGTAGCCATGCTCTACGTAGGAGAACTTGAGACCGCCACGCCCCTGCCGCACCTTTATCTCGTGCTTGGGCGTGCGCTGTAACAGGAA
>JALYYZ010000229.1 GCA_030945985.1 Chloroflexota bacterium | reverse complement strand
CGGCATCTTCCTGAAGGTAGCTCGCCTGCCAATTGGCTCGACCCTCACGCTAACCCTCAACGACACGAAGTTAAAGCTGCCCAGCTCGCATCTTGGGCACGGATGTATGCTGGACACGGGAGGCTCGGGGAAGGTGAGCCTGGTTATCAGCCTGGATGTAGTGGCGCATGGGTAATTGTTGCTGTGTGGACAGGACCTGAGTTCTACCTGCTTGGGCGTTCAGCTTCACGGCAGGTCAACTAGCATTGAGCAGATAAAGGGTGGTACGAAGTGCAGCCCATAGTAACGTCGGTCGGCTTACTATTACGGCTCTAGCCTCGTAAGCCCATTCACACGGTCGAAATGGGCATCATAGCTATATAGCTCGAACTGTTCGCGATCCTCGATTAGGGCAGCATTGTAAGCGTCAACGTAGTCTAACGGCAAGCTAGTGTAGAGATCAAAGACGCGCACATAGATAGTCTTGTTAGGTAGCCAGATGCCGGGCAGGCTTACAAGGGCAGCAGTAGATCCCTAATTACCTCTCGCCCGAGGCTATAGAGCTTTTTGCTAGAAAGAACAAAGACAATCTCCGCGACCACAAGGTCAGATGTCCATGCATCGATTTGGCCCTCTTCGATCTTTCGGATCAAGGCAAAGCAGGCCGGCGAATGCACCGGGTGATCGTTCGTCAAATGACGGATGAAGATATTGTCATCAAGGAAGAATGAGGACTCTTGTACAGAAGATTTAGCAGTCGCGCTAGATGACAAAGGATTGGTCCTGGATGTCACAGACCCTGGTGGGCCGCTACTTGTGCGTGTTCTTCGCGAGCGATGTTCCGCATCTGCTCCCATGTAACTTCTTCTTTGAGTGGTGCGACCGCGCCAAAGGTCATCTCTGCAACTGAACGAACCGGCTTGATGATCGCCTGTGCAGTCTTGACTTCGGAGACGAGTGACAGCGATATAGCAACTTTGTCCCCCTCTTTGATCCCCAGAGACCTGCGGATTTCAGCTGGTATGGTGATCCTGCCTTTCTTGGTGACGCTTGTTAGATGTTTCTTCATATTCTTTACTCCCCTCTTTCTGCCCTGTAGCGCGCATACTCGCAAAGCATTGCTCTATTTGTCATGTTAATACTTATCCTTTGGGGGCGCAAGCTTTGCTTTAACTTTATCTGGCACAGCGCGCCATCCGGCTGAGGGCCCGTTTCGCCGCAGACATACTTATGGTCAGGATCTTTCGCCAGAGGAGTGAGGTTCTCCTGCTCGTTGGCGTGCGATCTGGTGTTCGCTTCTTGTGCCCCAGGCATTTGCAGCCACCACCGGCTATAGTGTACTCTGCTTTATGGATAACGCCAATCTATGCACAGGGTGGCGGATGTGGGCAGGCTCTGGTGTCCGCACTTCCGGCACTCTATAATCAGGCCAGAAGGTACCCATACAATCAGGGGGTTTACAAAACTATGGACGATGCTGAACAGAGAGAAAAAGAGGTTCGCCTGCGGGCGATGATGCAGAGGCAGGGCCTGGACGCTGTGCTGCTGGGGCGGTCGGCTAACGTGGCCTGGCTCAGTGGAGGGGGCCGCTCCTACATCAACATTGCAACCGACAGTGGCGTGGGCTCGCTCCTTGTCACCCCGCATGGGCGCTACTTGATGACCGATGTGATCGAGGCCGAGCGGCTGCACGATGAAGAAGGGTTTGGCGAGGGAGGCTGGGAGGTGATTGCCGAACCCTGGTACGAGCCCCGTATGCGGTTAGACGATCTGACAAAGGGGCTGAAAGTAGGCACTGACGCGGCGGGCACAGCCTTTGCCGACGTCAGCGGGGAGGTTGCCCAACTGCGCTGGACCCTGACGCCTGCTGAAGTGGAGCGATTCCGCGCGCTCGGAGCCGACGCCGGCGCGGCCATTGGGGAGGCCGCCAGCAGAGTGCGACCGGGCATGGCTGAGTATGAGATAGCTGGACTGCTGGCCGATGCCGCCTACAGGCATAATGCCGTGCCTATCGTGACCCTCGTCTCCACCGACGAGCGCACCCTACTGAGGCGCCACCCCCTTCCAACGGAGCGGCGCATGGAGGGGGTGGCGATGCTGGTGCTCTGCGCCCGGCGGCACGGCCTGGTAGCCAGCGCCACGCGCATGGTGCATAGCGGCCATGTACCCAGCGAGCTGCGTAACGCCTTGCGAGCGGTGGCAACAGTAGACGCGGAGACGGTGCTTGCGACGCGGCCCGGCGCCAAGGCGAACGACATATTTGCCCACCTTCAAGCCGCCTACGAGCGGGTGGGCTACCCCGGCGAGTGGCAGCGCCACCACCAGGGTGGGCTGGCAGGTTACGAGGCGCGCGAGTACGTTGCTACCCCCTACACTGAGTATGTTGTAGAGTCGCCCCAGGCGTTCGCCTGGAATCCCAGCGTGCCAGGCGCTAAGTCGGAAGATACCTTCCTGATGAGCGATAAAGAGCCCGAGCTTCTTACCGCCTCGCCCGGCTGGCCCCAGCAGACAGTAGCGGTGAACGGCGTAATGATGGAGCGTCCTGATATTCTCCAGATAGACTGAAGGAGAACCTAGCGGTCATATAGGTCATCTCGCCGCCAGGTGCGCCCGGTATCTGTTGCGCCAGGCTCAATCTCTTGTTGAATGAACTCTTTAATCCGTGTCCATGCATGCTCTCTCGCCTCTTGCCGGCCCGCCTCACCTGCATAGCGCGTGATGGCCCCTCTTATGATCTGGACCTCAGACAAACCGCTCTCAACTGCAATCCTCTTGAGCAGCTTCTCCTGCTCGGGTTCGATATATACTTGCTTGTGTACTTTGGTGCTTATATTACGCTCCTATGATTGGTATCGCATTATACAGTGTGATTTGTGTGCAACAAGTAGACCGGAAGCATGTATCACCCGTAAGTGCAGCTTCCAGTCACCTTGTAGCTTTGGGAAAGAAGCGGTTCTTTCCTAGTGCAACTTCATGGGCCTCTTGGGGAAAGAGCACGTCTTTACCAAAGACAAACAAGTCAAAACCCGCAGGGTTTTGACTTGTTTGTCTTTCTTTCAAAGGCTAAGAGGTCCATGAAGCTGCATTAAGTCGAGAAATGGCACCCGAACTCGGTTGAGGAGATGCAACGAATAGGAGCGGAACACAAGCACGCCGGGTCTGTCGTTGGCTGCTATAATCAGGGTATATCTTTCAACCGGCATAACGATGTGAGATCACCAGGAGGCACGGGCATAACTATGACCATTCAGGCTACGGGCACGTACGAAATCAAGAACTGGGAGGAGGAGACCTTCAGCGAGGTCGAGGGTGGGCATAAGCTTACACGGGCCAGCGTGGCCACAGCCTTTCAGGGCGACATTGAGGGAGCGGGCACCCTGGAGTACCTGCTGATCTATCGAGAAGAGGATTGCGCCTACATAGGCGTGGAGCGGGTGATAGGACGCGTGGGCGAGCGGGAGGGGAGCTTCGTGCTGCAACATGACGGCGTTTTCGCGGGCACTACAGCCAGGAGCAACTGGTCCGTAGTACCAGGTACCGGCACAGGTTCTCTCCAGGGCCTCACCGGCAAGGGTGGTTACAACGGCGAGCACGGCGAATCGAATGCGCGTTTCACTCTCGAATACAGCTTTGAGTAAGAGGAAAGAGCGATCCCTTTGAGAACAAACAGTTATTACCTGATGCGCAACCCTGAGAGGGCGTACGCAATCGCCTGCTCTCTAGGCATAGCCATACCCTCGGCATATGCGTCGCGCCAGGCCGATTCAGTCATGCCTGCGCGGGCAATCTTCATGTGACGGTCGTATTCTACCGCATCAGCCGGCGCGAGCGGCATGCTCCCCATCTTGAGCAGGGCTTCTGCGGCTCCGAACAAACGAGCCGCTCGCTGCAAGTCACCCTGCCCTGCGGCAGCGCTTGCGAGTCCGCCGAGCGCAAGAGCTATCGTCTTTTTGCTGCCCAGGTGCCCGCATAACGTCAGGCTCTCGGTAAGCAGCGACGTGGCCTGGCTGTAGTCGCTCTCGTGCAGGGCAATATAGCCCAGGTTTATGAGCCCGATAGCCGTGCCGAGCAGATCGCCGAGCTCGCGGCACGGGGCCAGACTCCTCTGGTACAACCGAGTTGCCTCGGCATAGTCACCCCGCAGGCGCGCTACTTCGCCCAGGTTGTTGAGCACGTTCGAGATGCCGATCCTATCGCCTACCTGGCTATACAATTCAAGGCTCTCCCTGTAAAAGGCGATCCCCTCCTGCTCTCTGTCGAGCCCATATTCGGAATAGTAAGTCATTGTGCCGAGCATGTTCAGCGTGCTTGCGGTAACCGCCTTATCTCCTATCGTGCGAGATATTTGCAGGCTCTCTCGCAGCGCCTCTTTGGCCCCTTTGCGGTCGCCTGTTGCCCTGTACGCCTGAGCCAGCTTATCGAGCACAAATGCGTACTCCTTCTGCTCGCGCTGCCCGGCGGCTCGGAGCAGAGCGAGGCTTTCACTGTAGAGCCGGACAGCCTCGACACAATCGATATCGGCGGCTGCCAGGTTGGCGGCTTCGACCAGCATTTTTATGCGCAGATCCATAGGCAGCGGCGTCTTTCTATTCCTGCCTTCCGCTTGGCCTGCGTGACCGGTGAAGCCTTCAGCGACTATCTGAGCCGCTTCTTCAGCGCAGGCAGCGTCCCGTTCCAGCACGGCGTTGAGCCAGTACCGACCTTCGCGCAGGTGGCCCCTCGCCTGCCAGAACTTGCTGAGCGCGCCCGCGAGCCCTGCTTGCATCTCAGGGGATGACTGCTCAGCGGCCCATGCGAGCGTTGCCTGCAAGTTGCCGTGGTCGCTCTCCAGCCTCTCCATCCAGGCTTTGCGATCGTCGCCGTCCAGTTGCGACTCGGCCACCGTGGCCAGGGTCAGGTAATATTCAGCGTGTATGCGCCTCATCGCGCGGCTCTCACCCATCGCTTCGAGACACTCCAGGGCGTACTCGCGTATCGTCTCAAGCATCGAAAACCTGTAGTGCATGCCGCCCGCCTCGCCCTGCACAACTACCTGTTCGCGTCGCAGCAAGCTCTTGCTGAGCAGCGAGCTGACGCCGGCGAGTATATCAAAAGGCAGGTCGCCGGTCGCGTTGCAGACTGCCTCCACTGCGACGTAGGTGCAGCCTCCCGCGAAGACCCCGATGCGGGCCATCAAGAGTTGCTCGCCGGGGCTCAGAAGATTATAGCTCCACTCTATCGCCCCACGCAGCGTCTGTTGCCTTACGGGCAGATCGCGTGGGCCGTCCACGAGGATCGCTAGGCTGCGCCCAAAGCGTGCCACTATCTCGTCGAGTGGGAAGACGCGGCTCCTTGCCGCTACAAGCTCGATAGCCAACGGCAGTCCCTCCAGGTGTGCGCAGATTAGCGCCACGGCCCTGGCATTCTCTTCCGTGAGCCTGAAACTCGGGTCGACAGCGTGCGCTTCCCTGACAAAGAGTTCTACGGCCGGAAAACGGCGCAGTTCGTCGAGGCCGTGCAGGACGGCAGGGTCGGGTGAGACGAGAGGAGGAACTATAAAAAGCTGTTCGCCGCGCACATGAAGGGCCTCGCGACTGGTGACAAGGGCTTTGAGATGCGGGCAGGCGACGAGCAGGTCTGTGAGAAGGGGCGCTGACTCGATTAGATGCTCGGCGTTATCGAGTAGCAGCAGCACCCGCCTGCTGCGGAGGTACGCCGCCAGCACCGCCGTGAGGGGCTTGCCGGGAACTTCTTCAACGCCTACCGCAGATGCTATCGCGGCACCCACCTGGCCGGGATCAGTCAGCGGCGCGAGGCTCACCAGGAAAACCCCGTCAAGCAGTCCCGTGGCGCCGGAAGCCGCAGCCCTTTTCGTGAGCCGCGCCACCTCCAGGGCCAGGCTTGTCTTACCCACGCCGGGAGGCCCTGTCAGCGTCAGTAGCCGCAAGTCTTCTCTCGCGAGGAGCCCGCGCAGCTCGTCAACCTCTCGCTCGCGGCCTATCAAAGCGGTCAGTGGAGCTGAGGGCAAATTGGAGGCGGGAGTCGTAGGGCGCGCGGCCTCCGCCTCGGCCCCCGCCTCTGTGTGCGAGGGCGGTGGGACTTCAATCGAAGCTTGAGCGGCAGCGTTTACCGCAGTCGCGGCGTTGCGTACATGGGCAGGCAGGTCGAGGTGGCGGCTGAGCAGTTCGGCCAGCTGCTTTGAAGGTGGGCGCTGGTCTCCCTCCACCTTGCGGATGCTCCCCACGGAGTAGCCGACGAGCGCGGCTAGCTCCTCCTGGGTGTATCCAAACTCGCGCCGGCGCTGCTTTACCAATTGGCCGAAGGTTTGCATTCTACTCCCCCTCTCCCACCACATGGCACGCACATAACGCACCCGTGTTGCAGGTCTGCCGCGTGCCGAGTTAGCGCCCTTGAGTCCGGCACATCTTAAGTTTAGCACCTTTGCCTGCCGGGTGCCACAGCGTCAATCCCCTCTTTTGTCCCACTTTTTGTCCCAGTTGATGTCTCACAAATCTATTCCGGTAGGCGCACCTTCCCTGCCATAATCATTGCGCAATGCGGCGCGCATAGAACAAGGCTGCGCACGCCGCGCGAAAGGCGGTGATTATGGCCGACGGCCATTACAGGGCGGAGGCAAAAGCAGAAGCAGAGTACCTGAAAGGAGGCGCGCAGGCGGGACAGATTTTCATATTGAGATTGTGGGAAGAAGGATCAGGCTCCGGCATCTGGCTGGGCCGCGTGCAGCATGTCTTACGCGGTGACGCGCGCTCCTTCACTGGCCTGGGGATGCTCACCGAGCGCCTTGCAGAGATGCTGCCGCAGCCAACGGCCGGGCCGGGACAGGAGCCTACGCAACTACAGGGCAAAGAGGTCATCCTGGACGGCCAATCCGTCTCCCCACTGGAGAGCAGGCAGGCAATGAAGAGTTATTTAGAAGATGAAGGAGAAAGATAGATGTTAATCGCAGTACAAGATAGGAGCCGTGCCCTCGTTAGCACGGTATTTGCGCTGGCGGCAGCCCTCGCGCTCACGCTGCCTTTGTTATGGCTCGCTTCGGGCAAGCAGCTTGCCTTGCCAACGGCGGGATCGAGTCTCAAACAGGTGGGCGCTAGCACCCTGACGCAATTTGAGCCGAACGTAGGCCAGACCGATCCGTCTGTGCTCTATATGGCCCACAGCGGCAGCGGCCTCCTCTACTTCGGGCCGGACCAGGTGACGCTGGCGCAGGCGGGAAGCAAAGCAGCGAGCGCCTTGCAGGTAAGGTTTGTCGGCGCCGGTCACGCTACTGTTGCAGCGGAAGGCCCGAGCACGAGCGTGGTCAACTATATGGTTGGCAACGATCCCGCAAAGTGGCACACTAACATACCAACCTATGCCGGCCTCAGCTACTCGGGCCTGTACAACGGCGTCACCCTGCGCTACGCCCTCCGCTATGAAGGCAAGCAAGGGGTGCTAAAGGGCACCTACGTCCTGGCACCTGGCGCTGACCCTTCGGCCGTTCGCTGGCAATACAGCGGCCCCACCGCAGGCGCCCCCAAACTGGATAGCGCAGGCAACCTGCACACCGCGGTTGACGGCAAAGACGTGATCGAGAGCGCTCCCGTTGCCTGGCAGGAGATAAATGGCAGTCGCCTGGCTGTGCCTTCCTCCTATAGCTTGAATGGCGGCGTGGTGGGCTTTACGGTCGGTGCGTACAACAGCAGCCTGCCCCTTACTATCGACCCGGCCTTGCAGTTCTCCAGCTACATAGGTGGGGCTAGCAGCGATTCCGCTAACGCTGTGGCGGCTGATGCCTCGGGCAACGTCTACATCACCGGCCTTTCCAACTCCACCGATTTCCCTACGTCGAGCCCCTACCAGGGCAGCAACGCGGGCGCCAACGACGTATTCGTATCAAAGTTCAACCCGAACGGCACCCTGGCCTTCTCGACCTACCTGGGCGGCGGTGGCGACGATTACGGCTACGGCATAGCGCTAGACAGCACGGGAGCAATCTATGTGACGGGGAGGACGCAATCAGCCAACTTCCCGACGCATAACGCGTACCAGGCGGCGTCGGGTGGCAATCTCGACGTTTTCCTGAGCAAGCTGAGCAACGACGGCCAGACACTCCTCTACTCGACCTACCTGGGCGGCAGCGGTGCGGACGTGGGCTGGGGCGTGGCAGCAGACTCGGCAGGCAACGCCTACCTTACCGGGCAAATTGTATCCACCAACTTCCCCACCCGCAACGCCTTCCAGGCCGCCTACGGCGGCGGGGCCAACGACGCCTTTGTCGCCAGGATAAACACTGCGGCCTCGGGCGACGCTTCGCTCATCTACTCGACATACCTGGGCGGCAGTAACGCCGACTACGCGGGAGGCTCCGGTGTGACCAACATCGGTCACGGCATTGCTACAGACGGGGCGGGTCATGCCTATGTTGCGGGCGCTACCAACTCCGACAACTTTCCCACACTCAACGCATACCAGGCGACCCGCGTCTCCGATTTCGACGCCTTTGCCGCCAGGCTCGACACAAACGCCTCCGGCACCGCATCCCTGACGTACTCTACCCTCCTGGGCGGTAACAACTATGACATCGCGCATGACATAGCGGTAGACAGCACGGGCAACGCCTACATCGCGGGCAGCGAGGGGTTCAGCAACTTCCCCGTGCGCGGCTCCTACGGGGCGTGTGGCGCGGGGCCGTTCGTCGCCAAGCTCAATATGGCCGTATCGGGCGACGCATCGCTGGTCTACTCTACCTGCTTCGGAACAACGGCCCACGGCACGCTCACCGGCATCAGCGTTCTGGGCAGCAGCGCGGTGGTCGGGGGCTATAGCTCCTCTACGGGCTGGCCCCTCGTCAACCAGATTATGCCCTGGACCGCAGGCAACGATGTGATAGCGGCCAGGCTGAGCGATAGCGGCAGCAGCCTCATCTATTCGACCTACCTCGGCGGGGCGGGCAACGACTACGGCTACGGCGTGGCCTCGGCCCATGTGGGAAGTGACAACCACACCTACCTGGCGGGCAGCACCGACTCGGCCAACTACCCGGTCGCTAACCCGTACCAGGCCACAAACCACGGCATGACGGACGGCTTCGTGAGTAACATCGACGAGCCGGCCCCGGCTCCCTCCCCCACGGCTACCCCGGCGGTCTGCCAGCCTAGCTTCAGCGACGTTCAGCAGAGCGACTACTTCTATCAGGCTGTGCAATATCTCTACTGCCACGGCGTGATCGGCGGATACCCTGACGGCACCTTTCGCCCGGGCAACAACACCACCCGAGGGCAGATGCTCAAAATCGTGTCGCTTGGCTTCAACCTGCCGTCCTACAC
>JALYYZ010000172.1 GCA_030945985.1 Chloroflexota bacterium | reverse complement strand
AATTACTGCCCTCGCGGTAAATAGCGATGCCCAACACTTGCTGATATGCTTTAGGATGGCCTCCTTTCCGATAATGTTTAGATACGTATCCTGCTGGCCTGCAAAGGAGGCCGTCGGTAAATCCTCTGCAGTTGCACTGGATCGTACTGCATAGGCATTTCTTTCTCCAAGCCCGGAGAGAAGGCGGGTGATCTCCTCATTAATGTCTTGAGGAATAGCTATCCCTCTGATGACCCTGCGAATCTCACCGCTAAGCTCACCGATTTTATCGCGGTCTTCCACTTTTAGAAGCGATAACTGATCAAGCAATTCGGTAAGCGACGACGGTTCCTCAAGGATCCTTTTGAAGGCTTCAGTAGAAATACAGAAGCCATCTGGTACGCGTATTCCTCTAATCTTGGATAGTTCTCCGAGGTTCGCGCCTTTACCCCCAACAACCATGAGTTTTGCTTTATCAATGTCTTGAAAACCAAGCACATATGAACTCATATTCTTACCTCCTTCGGCAATTCCTTTTCTGCCCGAGAAGCGCGCAGACGTGCCGCAAATCGTCGCCGGGCTGTTACATAATCCATCGCTGTTGCCTTGTTCAGCACGTACTGGACGTACGTTTCTGAATTATATTAGCGAGACCGGCTGCGTAAGTAAACGCACGGAAAGTGCGTATATTTGGCAGGAGGCTTTGCAGACACAGGTCACGGCTGACGTACCTCGTCTCGCGGGCCGCCACTTTTATGTATCACCACCCTACGCTATCCTGAAACCTGTAGCCGATGGCGGGCTCGGTGACTATGTAAACCGGCCTATCTGGATGCTCCTCGATCTTGTTGCGTAGCTGGCCTATGTAGACGCGCAGGAGCTGGGTGCCCTCCGCATACCCTGGCCCCCACACTTTGTGCAGGAGGGTCCGGTGCGTGACCAGCTTGCCCGCGTTGAGCATGAGAGCTTCGAGCAGGTTGAATTCGGTAGGGCTCAGGTGGACGGGCTGGCCGCGCACCGTCACCTCATGCCGCTCGGGGTCGAGGGTGATGTCGCCAACCGTTACTCTGCGGGGTGCCGCCGCGGGCTGCCCAGAGATGGGAGGCGGGGCGAGCGGGCGCAGGGCCACCCTGATGCGTGCCATCAGCTCGCCCATCCCGAATGGCTTTGTGACATAATCGTTGGCTCCGTTGTCCAGGGCTGCTACCTTGTCCCGCTCGGCGTCGCGCACAGAGAGCACAATTATGGGCGCGTCGGTACGCTCGCGCAGTTGCGCGGCCAGCTCTACGCCGTCGATGTCGGGCAGACCCAGGTCCAGGAGGATCAGATTGGGAGCAAATTGCTCAACCTGGGCTAACCCCTCCGCGCCTGTAGCGGCGGTCGCCACCTCGAAGTCCTGGCCGGTAAGAGCTGGACGCAGCACCCTTGCAATAGCCGGCTCATCATCTATAACTAACACTCGAACTAATACTCGCAAGTCAGGTACTCTCCCCATTCACTATCGGCAGATGCAGAAAGCGACATAGCATGCTGCTCTCAGCAGTTGCAGGCCTGGTCGCATCCGCTGCCTTGCCTTGAGTAGCCAGTAGTACCTCACCAGGAAAGTACTGATGGTTTCCTAAATGCTCATCCGGGTGAGCATTTAGGAAACAAAACACTCACTATTTAGCTGGTGACGCACTAGAGGAGAGATAGAAACCGCAACCGCCACGCTGCCCTATAGCCTGCTCTCAGCAGTTGCATGCCCGGTCGCGTCCGCAACTTTGACCTGGGAGGTCACTATAGGAAGGGTAAATGTCACCTTGAGACCACCTCCCTGCCGGTTGGTAGCCCTGATATGGCCGCCGTGCGCTTCTACAAAACCCCTGGTGATGGCGAGCCCGAGCCCCGTTCCCGGCGACTCGCTCCTCTTATCTACCCTGTAAAACTTGTCGAACAGGTACTTCAAATGTTCAGCCGGCACTCCTGCTCCCCTGTCTTCTACACTGAGTTCCAGGTAGTTGTCTATACATCTAGCCGCGATGTGTATGGCCGCGCCCGCTGGGGTATATTTGGCGGCATTCTCTACGAGGTTTGTCAGCACCTGGTCAATCTCGCTGAAGTCAAAGAGCATGAGCGGGATACCTTTATCAATGTCCTTAGTGAGCGGGTGCTGGGCCAGGCGGGGCTCCAACCTCTGTACAACCGATTCTACTACTTCCGCAATAGAATACCACTCCTTTTCAGGGTGCAGGGCGCCGCCCTCTATGCGGGACATATCAAGCAAATTCCCGACGAGCTTGTTCAGGCGTAGAGCCTCGTCATAGATCCCCTGCAAGAAATCGCGCTCGGTCTCTTCATCCCAGTTCATGCCCGGCTCCAGGAGACTGGTGACAGAGGCCATAATAGAGGCCAGCGGCGTCTTGAGGTCGTGCGAGACGGCGGACATGAGGGCGGACTTGAGCTCGTCGGTGCGGGATAGCAGCTCGGCGCGTTGCGCTTCCTTCAACAAAGAGAGACGGTCGAGCGCGACCGCAGCCTGACCTGCAAAGGTGGCCAGGACTGTGCGTTCTGCGGACGTGAAGGGGCGGTTATCCTTTTTATCAGCCACCGCCAGCACTCCAATTGTACGCCTGGCGGCGCGGAGCGGTATGAAGGCTGTTCGCTTGTTGCCCTGGTCCTCTGTTTCGTGCTCGGAGTCACCGTTGCGGCTACTAACCTTGCCTGTATGACCCGTTTCGCTGCCGTTCCAGAAAGCCCAGGATGCCAGGCTCATCTCGTCGCGCCTGGGAGGCCGGGCGCTGGGTGGGGCCTGCGCGCTGACTACCAATTGCTGAGATTTGTCGGGCAGCAGTATCCAGCACTCCTGCGCCTCAAACACCTGGTATACCTTCTCAGCTATAGCGGGAAGCACCTCGTCTATGCGTTGAGCGCCGATTATGGCCTGGCTCAACTCGTACAGCCGCGATATGTCGTTTGCTCGACGTTCCGCCTGCCTGGCCTGTTCGCGTGCCGTCGACAAGAGCCAGCTAATGAGGAGCGAGACCCCAAGAAAGACGAAGAGGGCCAGGATGTTCCTGAAGTCGGTGACAACAAAGGTAAGGTAGGGCGGGATAAGGAAGAAATCAAAGAGGAGAAAGCCCAGCACGGAGGCTAAGAGCCCCTCCTTTTGGCCGCCGAACACCGTTGCCCCGATGACCAGTACGAGAAAGTGCATGCCCATATTCAGCAGGCCCATAGCTTCGCGGAAAGGCCACAATATGGCGGTTGCCACACCCAGCAGAACAACGATCCCAAAGTAGCGCAAGATATACAACCCGATGCTCTGCTCGCGCTCGGCCATCAGCAGGTCGCCACTGGACTGCAGCGAGGGCGTGCGCCTGGAACTCGGCTTTCGCTTCGACCGGTAAATGATGCGGTCCCCCGGTAGCTGGCTCATGCTATTGC
>JALYYZ010000227.1 GCA_030945985.1 Chloroflexota bacterium | reverse complement strand
GGAGTATCAACCTGGAGCCAACTCCGACCGTCCCAGTGCAGGGCTAACGACTGCACACCATCAAACGTATAGTCTGCGTATACACCTACTGCCCACACGTCACCAGCCGAAGTCTCAGACACCCCGGTTAGCACGTTGGCGTTGGAGAAATTAGGCAGGTGTGAGCCCGGGTTGGGGCTGGGCACTTGGGTCCAACCGGAACCATCCCAATGTTCCGTGAGACTCCCCGCACCACCCGTGCTTACTCCTACAGCCCAGACATCGTGGGGTGTAGAGGCTGCAACTGCATTAAACTGTCCTATCTGGTTGATGGGCGAGATAGCCCATGCCTGACCGTTCCAGTGCAAGACAAGCGCCTTCTGGGACGACACTTGCGACGCGTACCAGCCCACCGCCCATACATCCGCCGTCCCTGTCGCTGTTACCCCCAGTAAGCGACCTATAGCGACCTCGCATATGCAGGCAGCATGAGCGCTTGGGTTGGGCACGACATCCCAGCTTGTACCATCCCAGTGCATCGTTAGCGCCTCTGCTGGGGTGCCATCTAGGGGTTCTGTAGTGCCTACAGCCCAGACATCGTTAGGAGAAATCGCTACTACCCCAGCCAGAATACCTTCGATTGAGTTGCGTACGCGGCTCCATACAGTGCCGTCCCAGTGCAGGGTCAGCGTCTGAGCGACGCCACTGGAGCGGTCGGTGCCCACCGCCCACACGTCGGTGGACGAGATGGCAGAGACACCTTGCAGCACCCCGAGGAAGGGAGGGGGCACCAGGATCCACTGGCTCCCATTCCAGTGCAACGTCTGCGTGTTGGCGTTGCGCTCCAGAATGAGACCTGTGTAACCTACGGCCCACACGTCGGACGATGAGATGGCTGTGACGCCCGCCAACGTGCCTACAGGGCGGATATGGTTGTCTGTGGGGGTAGCATCGAGAGGTGGATAGGCAACCTGCCAACCGCAAGATATACCTGGCGTGGCAGCCGATGGTAGAACTTGAGCATGTGCCATATGCTGCCCGGCCTGTTGCGCACCCACTCCAAGCACCACTGCCAGAGCTGTCAGGGCACACGAAAGTAGCAAGATGAATGCTTTGCAGAAGGTTAAGAGCATACGCCGTGTATGCGAATACTTCGAGACCATCTAAAGAACCTCCTTTAGTTGTTGGGGCTAAGATTGAATGCCGGCAACAACCCTGGCGCCGAGAAATGACATACAGCGATGACGAAAGCATCGCATTAGAACTATTGCACCTGTACTGCGGCTATGATCATACAACGTATTGCGCCATTGCTAGTCGCATAATGAGGGGAGGGCGCTTAGCGTCGGACCGGGCATTACCATGCGTTTAGACCGCGACCATGCTAAAATGGTCGCCAGAGGCACGAACAAAAAGGTTTTCAAGGAGCAAGAGCAGGTTGGTACTTCCCTGTAGAAATGAGGAGCGTGTTGTCAGGCAGGTGCGTCCCACCATAGATCTGCTGTCGAACCTCGATACTTTGCACCCGGACGTGCTCATCCAGCACTCCATAGAGCCCGCCGACTACAAGAGCGGCCTGGTATTTCGCTCGGCCATTGAAAGCATACGCGGCAGCTTCATTGCATCTTCAACTGTTACCCGTGAGGCCCTGGTTCGCAGCGTTTTAGACGGTCTGCTTACTCGCGGGCTGATCGCTGACTACAAGCAGACAAGCGCTACAGGACGGTACGACTTCACAATCGTCTTGCAGCGAGAGCCTGATTTCTTTGCCGCACTCGAGGTGAAGGGCGGAGAAGGCAATAGCATCAACATTTCGGAACGCCCCATATAGGCTACAGAATTCGGCTTGTGGTGCCACCTTGACGGCGCGATTGTAAACCAGCCGGCGCATGGAGCGCGCTCCATTGTTGCGCGACTTGCAAACGAAATGGTGCGGCGAGGCAAGCTGGTCGATGTTCTCTTCTTCAAAGATATCCTTTGTGGCACTCGCGCACGCCCCTGCCCTAAATACCCTGGCGAGGAAGGTAATGTTGGCCTGCGCACGGCTCCCGACGTTTTCCTTTTCCCTCAGCGTATACCAACGCTCAGCGAACCTGTGCCTCCTGTTCATTCTTTGGAGACCCTGTCGCTCCCAGGAGCTATCCTGAAACTGTTTGATGTCCCGGATGAACTGTTGAGCAGGCACCTTTGGGAGGTACATGTTTCTCTTGTGGACATCGCCGATGGAGCGGTCCGCAGGGTCGTGCAGGTGCGCCACGAAGGGCAGACTATCTTTGAGGGCTATTCACGAGGCTGGAGGCCGGAGGCATGAGCAGTGCAACATACAAAGTCGAGGAGATGGGGCAGCTATATCTCTTTGATATCGACGAGGCGCAAACCAACAGTCACCTGGACGCGGCGCAATGGCAGGGGTCGTTTAATGGCAAGGAGAGTACGCTGCAGCAGTTGTCGCCCTATGTGGGCAAGCTGAAGAGCGGCATGGTGCGGGCTCTTATCAGCAGGTACTCCAGGCAGGGTGACATTGTGCTGGACCCTTTCTGCGGTTCGGGCGTGGTGCCGCTGGAAGCTCTTCTCAGCGGCAGACAGGCATGGGCGAACGATCTGAGCACATATGCCTACGTTCTGACCAGGGGTAAGCTCGAAGCGCCGGAGAGCGAGATGATGGCTATCGAGCAAGCAAGAGGACTGGTCGCCAGCATTAAAGAGCTTCTGCCGTCTGTCGATACGTCGGTGGTGCCTGACTGGATAAGGGAGTTTTATCACCCCGACACATTACGCGAGATAGTCGTAGCTTTTAAGTTGTTGCGTACACAGGAGAATTATTTTCTGATGGCTTGCCTCCTGGGTATACTTCACCATGTGCGGCCCGGCTTCCTCTCCTACCCAGCTAGCCACCTTGTTCCATACCTGCGCGTCAAGATGTACCCACCTGAGCAGTACCCGGCGATGTATGCCTATCGCGATCTGGAGTCGCGTCTGCTGGCCAAAGTGCATCGGGCTTACCGACGGGGTACACTACCTCCAGGGGAACGCCCACAGCACAAGGTGTGGCAAGTGAACTCCATGAGCCTACCCATCGCCGGTGAGAGCGTGGACAGCATTATCTCCAGTCCTCCCTACTTTGGCGCGCTCGACTACGCGCGCGATAACCGGCTGCGGCTCTGGTTCCTCGGCTGCGAGGACTGGAAAGAATTGGACAAGTCGCTTACGGCAAACAGCAAGGTCTACTTGCCGCAGATGGGTGTCTGTCTCAAGGAGATGGAGAGGGTGCTCAAGCCTGGTGGGCATTGCGTCCTCGTGTTAGGCGATGTTGAGCGCGACGGTCGGACCCGCCGCACCGCTGAAATACTGGGCGATCTGGCGTCGGAAGTAACGGAAGGCCGCCTGTCTGTGGGTACAATCTACGACGACCTTATCCCCGATGAGCGGCGCTCCCGTAGGGAGACTAAGACGACCAGGTTCGAGCGTATTTTAATGATGAAGAAAAGCTATTCGAACAACTCTGACCGGCTGGACGGCCCATCCACGTAAGGTAGGAGATCTGCTGCGACGGCAGCACGTGGGCGAGAGACTCGGGCAGCGCCTACACCCACGCTAAGGTCAAAACTCAGTTGCTACGGCGGAGACAGTACGTCTATAATAGCAGCAATGCGCGAGATGAAGACCAGGATGCATGCTGACGAGATTGAGACTAACGTAGCACTCGTGCGTCGCTTGCTTGCAGGGCAGTTCCCGCAATGGGCCGATCTGCCGGTTGATCCGGTAGCGTCGTATGGGACCGATCACGACATCTACCGGATCGGTGATGACTTTGTTGCGCGGCTGCCGCGCATCGGGTGGGCTACCAGTCAAGCGGCGAAGGAGGCGGTGTGGCTGCCAAAGCTCGCGCCGCACCTACCGCTCGCGCTTCCTGTGCAACTGGCGATGGGGCATCCGGCCGAGGGCTATCCCTCTGATTGGTCTGTGTACGAGTGGCTGCCGGGCGAGAACGCCAATGGCATGATCAACGATCTGGATCAGGCAGCTATCGATCTCGCCACTTTCGTGAAAGCGTTGCGACAGGTTGACAAGATCGGTGCATTCCCGCGCCCCTTTCGTAGTCGAGGCGGACCACTCGCGGAAGGTGACGAGCAGGTCCGTCAGTCGATCGCGCAGCTCGGAGATCGAATCGACGGCGCTGCCACCCTCCGCTCATGGGAGGAGTCGCTTAACGCTCCGGTGTGGGACGGTGCAGAGGTCTGGGTACATGGCGACTTGCTGCCGGGCAACCTGCTCGTCGTCAATGGTCGCTTGTCGGCGGTAATCGACTGGGGCGGCCTCAACCTGGGCGATCCTGCGTGTGACCTGCAGCCTGCGTGGAACATCTTCTCAGGTGCCGGTGGTAGCGGTAGTGGTAGTGGTAGCAGTCGCATGCGGTTCAGGGACGAACTCGAGGTGGACGATGCGTCATGGTTGCGTGGCCGCGGCTGGGCGCTCTATCAGGCCGTGTCCGCGCTGCCATACTACTGGGACACCAACCGTGGCATGGTCCGTCAGGCCTCCCACGCGCTTACGCAAGTGCTCGCCGACAGCTAGCGCGTGTTTGCAAATAGCCCGCTGTGGGTATAGACCGCCGTGTGAATGAGTCACGGGCTACACGTTGGGAA
>JALYYZ010000141.1 GCA_030945985.1 Chloroflexota bacterium | reverse complement strand
AAGTCGAGCTAAGATGATCTGGAATTTGCTACCCTTATGTGCGGGCGACTCCTTAGCCTCCTATCCCAGCTTCCTTCGGCCTATCCTAGAGGCCCTCCTCTCTAACATCAAGTCCCAGCAACCTGACCAGGCTAAGCGCCTGCGCTGGGCTGACGATGGCACTGTTGAGGCTGCCTGGAGACACTTTGAGGCCATCTATACTGGAGCCACGAAAATCGGTGCCCGCCAGCTTGGTGCCGTTCAGGTCGCAGCCGTTCAGATTACAGTTGAGGAAAGTCACACCGGAGAGGTCGCACTCCTCAAAGCTTGCCTCGGCCAGGTCGCATTCCTCGAAGCGAGCCCCTTTGAAGATGGCCGAGCGAAAGAGAGCAAGCCTGCCGGTACACTTCCTGAAGACGACATCCTGAAAGCGCGCCTCGCTGAAGTCGCAGCCCAGCATCCGGCAGTCAAGCACCTCCACACTCTGCAATGCCGACTTATAGAGCCCGGCATTCGCGAGGTCGCATCGCTCCAGGCGCACATCGTCCAGGCGCAGGCCCGTGAATCGACTGTTCATCATTCCTACATCAACCAGGACACAAGCCTCGAATTGGGCGTAGTCCGCGCTCTGGCCGCCCAGGTCGAGATGCTGAAGCAGAAGGCTGCTGTACACTTCGCGATCACCCACCGCCCCACGGGCTAGATCCACTGACAGGAGCTCGGCAGGAAGATCAGGTGGCTTTATTGCTTTGGGAGCTTTCGGCTTCACCGGCACTTTTAGGCGCCCTCCTGTCGCGGGGTCGACACGATAAGTAAACGCTCAGCCAGTTGTAGTACGTCGGTGGGCCACAGCGCCGCCGGTCGTGGCTGGCGAGTGGGGGTGACCCCGTAGAGGGGGCGACATGAAAGGACCATCGCGCGCCACTGTTCAGGCCAGGCGTCCCTACCGTAGAGTGCTCCCAGCAGTGCGCCGCATACGGCAGCGTTGGTATCAGTATCGCCACCGCACCGGACACTGGCTACAACGCCTTCCGCAGCACCAGGCGCATGTAACAGTTGGTAGAAGGCATTTTGCAGAGCGATCAGCACCCAGCCCATGTGGTGCATGTAGTCGCATGGTGCAGCAGTGGCCGCATTCTTGAGGGCCGATATGAGCTCGGCAGGCACTTCCCGTTGCGCGGCCCATTCGAGCGCCCACTTGTATATCTCCTGGGGAGTCCCGCCGTGGGCGACCACCTGGGCAATAGTTGCCGCGAAGAGGCCTGATGCCGCCTGGCACAGAGGGTGCGGGTGCGTCAGCGCGGCGTCAGCCCTGGCCGCCTCGTCGACCTCGTGGGGCGTCAGCCTCCAGCCCCAGATACCGAGGGGGCTGACGCGCATGAGCGCGCCGTTAGCCTCACTACTGCTGCTCGCGGACGCCGCCTTCCGACACACAAAGGCACAGCGACCGTCGGCTACGTCCTGCTTTGTGACCCGGCGAAGCGCCCGCCCCGCTGTATTGCCTATATCGAAGGGTATGGAGCCCATGTAGCTCCGTGTGTCCGAGCGCGGGGCCGTGGCTTCGGCGTCCAACCAGCCATGACACCATGCGGCATAGAGAGACGCCACATCCTCAACGTCAAAGCCGCCGCTGCGCACCAGGGAGCGCGCGAGTAGGAGCGCCATCTCGGAATCGTCGGTCGGCTGGCCAGCCATGATATTGTATATACCGCCGTCTGCAAGCAGGTTCGGCCCTCCGTCAGGATAAAGGCTGTCGATCTCTCCGGACTGCTGGAATTCGACAAGGGCCCCGAGGGCGTCGCCCACCACCTGACCGAGCAAACAGCCTTGCGCCCTGCTCAGTAATGCGCTGCCATGGACCAGGTGGCCAGGTTCCAGGCGCACAGGCATAAGGGCCGCAGGAGGGGTCGCCGCGCCAAAACCGCTGCCGTGTACAGTATGCCAGGGCCGAGTCGCCAGTTCGCGCACCACCTTTGGATCACCTCCAAAGCACCGGCCCGAGCGGCTGATGCCCTCGCGGGTGTAACGCACGTTCTCGCCATGGTCATCAACCAGCACCCCACCTGACCCTATCAGCAGCGCGTGCCCTGCGGCGTAGTCATGTCCCACAGGGTTGTTGAGAGACACCGCGCCGATACCCTCCGCCGCAGCCAACGCGAGTCTGTAGGCTATGCTCGACATATCTCTGATGCGCGCAGGATTGACGCAGCGCAGGTTGGCATAGGGATTCACAGCTGCGTGTTGCGAAACAAAGACAATGCCATCAGGCAACAGCCCTCCGGGCCATAGACGTGGTGGGAGCGCGCGGCCGTTCCGCTGCACCGGCCCGCAGCCTTCCGCCCAGGCAAAGAGGTCGCCACTATCATCAGGCGCATCGACTGCATAGACAACCCCAAGCACCGGCACTCCATCGCGCAGGGCCGCGATCGAGACGGCATGGCCTCTGAAGCCCGCCTGCATCGGCTGGGTGCCGTCGTTTGGGTCGACCAGCCACAGGTGGGTCTCGCCGGGCGCCCCGGCCTGGAAGCCGGTCTCCTCGCCACGATAACCCCATGTGGGGCAGGCTTCAAGGAGGCGTTTGCGTATCAGATGCTCAGCCTCATCATCGGCAGGGCAATGCCCGAGGGGACCTCTCGGACCGTTTGGGAGGGCACACTCGGTTCTCAGGATAGCAGCCGCAGCGTGGGCGACCTCGATTGCAGTCTGTAGAATTGTCTCGTAAGAAATTGGCTGTGCTATCGTTGTTGTGCCTCCTGATGTTGCACCCGTAGTGGGCTTTGAACAACTACAATGATATAGGGATTGCCCCTGTAGCGCAACAGACTACCTGGTACCGCTTCACGGACCTTTTAGCTTTTGGAAGTAAAACAAAGAAATTAAAATACTGAGCGTTTTGATTTCTTTGTTCCTGCAGAAGAGCACTCTTTTCCCAAGCCGAGGCCATGTAAGATATACTATTGTACTACTTACGCGGAGGTATCCAATGGCATCTTACAGCATCGAGCCCGAGCGGCGCACTCTACACGGGCCTTTTTCTCGCGAGCGCCAAGCCGTACTCACGATCGAGTCGGGTGACAGCATATGTTTCCGCACCCTCGACGCAGGATGGGGCCTGGAGCCGTCGCGCGAGGACGGGGTGAAAAGTCGCAAGTTCGAGCTTTTCGACGCTGAGCAGGACAAGGGCCACGCCCTATGCGGTCCCATTGCTATACATGGCGCTGAGCCCGGCATGACCCTGGAGGTGCATATCAACGAAGTCGTGCCCGGCGCGTGGGGGTGGACCGTCGCGGGCGGCTGGGAGAGTGACACCAACCAACGGCTAGGCGCGGTCGATCTCCCGGCAGCTACACTCAACTGGACCCTTGATGTCGAGAAGATGATCGGGCACGACCAGTATGGTCACACTGTTGCTCTGCGGCCATTCGTGGGTGTTATGGGCATGCCTCCCGCCGAGCCAGGCTACCACCCTACCTCTCCGCCGCGTCGCACCGGCGGGAACATAGATTGCAAAGAGCTCGTGGCAGGCACATCCCTCTACCTGCCGATAGAGGTGCCGGGAGGCCTCTTCTCTGTGGGCGATGGGCACGCCGTACAGGGCGACGGCGAGTCGGGCGGCACGGCTATCGAGTGCCCGATGGAGCGAGTAAACCTCTCCTTTTACCTGCACAAAGATATGGATCTAAAGACGCCGCGCGCCAGGACGGTGGAGGGTTGGCTCACGTTCGGCTTCAGTAGCGACCTCAATGAGGCGATGGCTACAGCCCTGGACGCTATGCTGGACCTCATGAACGAGCAGTACGGCCTGTCCCGAGCCGAGGCGCTTGCCCTGTCGAGCCTGGTGGTTGATCTGCGCATCACACAGGTGGTGAATGGCGTCCGAGGTGTACACGCGGTCCTGCCACATGGGGCTATACGATAGGGAGAAGCAGACTCAAGAGCAGTCTGAGGAGAGGCTTGCCTGTACCGCCATATAGACTTGGCCTCCCGGCAAAGCTGACTTCCGGCAGGTCCTATCCGCACTCTCCTGACCCCTCCCTACTGAGCGGGAGGAAACCAGGACGTCCAACGCTTTCGGTGGACCGCCGACCTGAAGAGAGAGCCAACCAGGGCCACGACAACAGTCGCCATCAGCCCTATGAGGATCTGGCACAGGCGGCGCGGGCGGGCAGCCGCTTCGTCGGGAAGCGTTTCCTCAACCAGTTTCCCGGCGAGAGCCGAGCCAGCGTAGAGGCTACCGGAACCGGAGACCAGATCGCCAGACTCTGCGCACAGGTTGAAGAGAGATACTTCTCTGTACGCGGTCGGCACATCGACCTGCGGAGACAACAGCTGTGGAGCTGGAAGCGCGGCATGTTGCGTTTCAGTAAGGGACTTCTTGATCGCAGCAGGAAACTCCTGCTGCGTAATTCCCTCCCCACGTGACAGGCCGCTCTCCGGGGAGCCGGTATTGAGTGACATGCAGATAGCGTGAGCCATCGTGGCGCTCGGATCCAGGGAGAGGTCTACCGTGTCGGAACCGGGCGACTCGCTATGCGAGAGGCCGTCTGACGGCAAGAGCGCAGGGTTATCTGGACAGGCAAAAGGATCTGGTGTCTGCCCGAAGACAGATGGAAAGGCAGGCAAGAGCCTTGCATCGACGGTGGGATCTGGATTCTCGCGCGGCACGAAATGGGCTGAGACGCCACCTGTATGGACTTCACAGCTGCCGTCTTGGTTGAGCGAGGTTGTCGTCGATGAGCCCTCGAATACAATAGCTGCCTGCGGTTGCAAATCAGATGACCAGGCTAGCACACCGAAGGCGGCTTCAACCTCGTTGAGGGGTGGTAATGGACCTGTGGGCGGCTCTTCAGGGACGCTCACGAACAGGAAAGGCGCCACGTCAGTTGTCTCACTGTTTGACGCGCAACGAAGTTCCCACGATGCGGAGCGACGGTATCGCTTCACCCTGGCGGCCTGTTTCATGTTACCTTCTACCATATCTCTACCCGCATTGCCTTCCGAGCCATTCCAACAGCGGACTACTGTGTCACTTACGAAGTGAAGGTGCTGCGCCGGCCCGCCGTAAGGCGTGATCGGCTCGCCGCGCCATGAAAAAGATGCGCCTCATGTCCTGCTGCCTCAACCCTATAGCAGCAATACTTCACCTATTGTATGGGCGGGCCGAGCCGGCACGATATGGCATAATAGTACCCAGAAGGGTAGGAGCATAGTCACGCTTCCGTACGTCCGGCGTTCTGCCGCTCCTATGCTATAATCGGCCCTGTCTGCAGATCGCCGACAGAAGAACGTAGCTTTACAGCAATATGGGGTTATCAGGTCAAACAGGGCACCGAACGCCAAAATATCAGCAGCATAGCGGAAGGGTATTATG
>JALYYZ010000113.1 GCA_030945985.1 Chloroflexota bacterium | reverse complement strand
GTCTCCGGCCATGACGAGACCTGTCAGGCCGCCCGGATCCAGAAGGAGAGGTATCGGGCCGCCGTCGGGCAGTTGCAGACCCCAGATCTCAAAGCTGTTGCGGCCCTCGCTCCACGCGACGTAGCTTCCCAGGATCGACGGGCCGCTAACCCGCCTATTTGCAATTGTGCGCGTCTCGCCGCTCTGCAGGTCGGTGAGATTGAGACCTGGGTTGGTCCACAAGAGGCGATGGTCGGCCAGCGCGTACTCAGGATAACCGGAACTGAGGATGGTGCCGACGTCCTTTGTCTGGCCCGACTTGCGGTCGAGTGCCCTGAGCGTCGAGTTGTACCCGCCGTAATTGCCCTCGGGCCTGTTCTCGGCCCACACCAGGTAGTCGTCGTCTATCACAGGTCGCTCGAAAGTAGCGTTCCCGGACAGGGTGGCTACCTCTGTGACCCCGCCTGTATCGAGGTTGGAAAAGAGGAGTCGCGACCTGCCCTTATCTACCTCTATCCAGGACACAGTACGGCCACTCACCGCCGCCTCCACCTGGTCGGCGGGGCCGGTAGCCACGTTGTAGAGGGCGCCGGTCGCCAGGTCTTTGGCTTGTATATCGCGCTCGCAGTTGGCGCAGGTGTGCCCTGGGGCGGTCCAGACCACCAACGAGCCGGAGATGCCGTCGAGTACCTGCCTGCCGGGCGCGGTTGTCACCGTAACAGGGGAGTTGGTTCGCAGGTCGAGCCCGAATATGGCGTCGGAGCCATCTGCACCCGTGCTCTCGTTCCATACGAGGTATTGCTCCGAGAGGCGCGGGTTGAGTTGATCCTTATAACCGCTGTGCGGGGCGGGCACGATAGGCGTAGCAGAGGCAGATAGGGCACGCCGGGCATCCGCAGACAGCAACGCGGCAGCCTGCGCGGCCCCATCCGGCGCCCCTGCCCTCCTCGAAGGCAAGGAGATGTGGGGCCAGAAGGCAGAGCAAAGCAGCGCAAGCAACGCAAACAGGGCTGGCAAAGGAAGGGCGGCGGGCTTTTTCAAGATGTGTCCTTTCCTGGATTCATCCGCAAACTATAACAGCAGGGGAGTAGCCGCAACAGGGTAGCGCACCAATCGCAGGCACTCCCGGAGCAGGCAGGCTGGGTGCTTGTCGGTCGATACGCGGGCCGGCTCGAAGCTTTCCCTGAATGCAATTGCTATTCATGGGTAAGACGAACAGAGGGGATGCAGGTTTCTCATAAAGAAGATGCTGAAACAGTGATGCAGGTAGCGCCACATGTAAGCGTCGGCACTCGCTCTTCAGGGCCGGTCCGAGATTCCCCTGATGCCGGGTATTGACTTCACGCACGGAGCAGCCAGGGACCCGAAAGCCGTCTGTGCTCCCCGGGTTATCTGACATGGGAGCGTCACTTCACTGATAGCAGAGTAGACGCTCAAGGAAAAGGGTGAGAGAAGACTTGAAGGTCTTGCAGTGACCTCCTCTCTATGCAACTTCAACAGCAAAGAGAGGCTGTTCTGCGTGGTTAGCAGTAACGGCCTCCCTTTTGTTAGCTCCGCTAGCCCTTCTTGCCTGCGGCCCACGCCCTGGAGATATAAACCATGTACTCCTTCATCCGGGGGTCAGCGGCCGGCCCACCGAAGCTTGGGTCGTCCTCGTAGCCCTTCTTCATGACATTCTCTATCTCCTTGTTGCCGCCGGTGAACTCATTTATTAGCTCTCGCCATCGGTTGGCGAGCTTCTGCACGCGCTCGTCGGCGGGGTCGGTGCCGTTGTCCATCTCAGCGCGCACCTGTTCGATCAGCCGGGGCCACTCGGCCTCGACCTCGCGTATGTGCCCTTGCCCTAATGTCTCCCCGCGCTGCGTGAGATATTGCATTTGCTCTGGGGTAAAGCGATTTTCCATCTTGTTGATCTCCTCTATTGCCTCTAAGAAGCGCTCGACCGATACATTCTCGGCTGAGTTCATGCCTGCAGCCAGTGCTCGCAGGCGATTGCATACTCTTTTCTGCATCTCAATCTGCCTCGTCAGGCCGCTGATATGCATCCTTATGACCTCCTGGGGTGAGAAGTTGGGCCCATCAAGGCAGGCTCGGATCTCGTCCAGCGAAAAGCCAAGCTGTTGGAGCGACTTGATCTGCTGCAGGCGCACGATGTCACCAGCAGTGTAGAGCCGGTGCCCCACCGCTGTGTAAGCCGACGGCGAGAGCAGGCCGATCTGGTCGTAATAGTGCAGCGTGCGCACAGAGACCCCTGTTCGCTTTGCAAGCAGACCGACCTTCATGCCTTTCGTAACTTCCAGTTCCACATAGGCGACCGCCACTGTCACCCTCCTTTCACGCGCGTTGTTGTAGCTACCTCTGCATTGTAAATCATGACGTAACGTCAGGGTCAATAGGCAAATGGACCCAATTCAGGTGAAAAAAAGGTGTAGGAAGCCTACGGCCAGCGCTGTAACTGTCTGGCGCCAGGTGTGCCTCAATGGCTCCCTCGAGGTCCGTAAAGGGCTGACTGCTTTGCCTGCTAATGCCGGATTGTGCTCTTGCAGACATTCTGTTGACGATCTGGTGTATGATAGCCTAAAGCGCAGGTACACTGCAGGCTTGGGAGCTTATCATAGCCTATAGAGGAGTAGAATGATTACACTTGCCTCAGAGATACCCGTCTACACCACAGCTTGTGGCGCGGCTTATCTTGGCGACTCCGCTGTCCTGCTGGATGCCCTTCCCGACGACTCAGTTGACCTGATAATCACGTCGCCCCCCTTTGCGCTCCAGCGCGAGAAGAGCTATGGCAACGTTGATCAAGACGCATACGTGGATTGGCTATTCGCCTTCTGTCGGAAAGCTCAGCGTGTGCTCGCCCCGCAGGGCAGCTTCGTTATTGACCTCGGTGGCGCGTACCAGAAGGGACGCCCGGTCAGATCTTTGTACAACTACCGTATTTTGATCAAGCTCTGTGATGAACTCGGCTTCAGACTGGCGGAAGAATTCTTCTGGTATAATCCTGCGAAGCTTCCCTCTCCCATAGAATGGGTCAACAAACGGAAAATACGCGCCAAGGACGCTGTAAACACTGTCTGGTGGCTCTCCAAAGGTGATAATCCGAAAGCTGACATCACGCGGGTACTGGTCCCATATTCTGAACGGATGAAAAAGCTTCAGAGCAATCCGGAAGCATACTATAAGGCAAAGCAGCGACCCTCCGGCCACGATATCAGCATGGGTTTCGCAAAGAGCAACGGTGGCGCTATTCCTTCTAATCTCTTGACGATCCCAAACACCGAGAGTAACTCCCGCTATATTCAACTCTGTAATGCGGTTGGCACCACTGCTCACCCTGCGCGCTTTCCGCAGAAGTTGCCTACGTTCTTCATACAATTCTTGACCGAGCCTGGCGATCTCGTCTTGGATTTTTTTGCAGGCTCAAACACCACGGGTGCCGCTGCGGAAGCTGAGGGTCGCCGGTGGATAGCCTTTGAGCAGGACTTGGGTTTCCTCGCGGCGTCAGCGCTCAGGTTCATTGATAAGTCAAAAAGCGCCGACGAGATAAAGGCTCTCTATGCCGAAGTCCTTAGCAATAAAGCGCCTGTCTATCTTGAACGTATGGTGCAAGCAACGCTGGATTTATCTGCTACCCCATAACTCGTATACAGCGCCGCAGCACCTACTTCGTTAGCCTGTGTGGTAGACAAGTTCGCCTTCGGCGCGCAACAGCTTTAGAGGTATCTTCGGGTTATTGATATGCGGCAGACCCTCATCAAGTCTTTTCTCCCATTTCGCGAAGAGTGGCTCGAGTTTTGCCGGCACTATCTTGTATATCTGATGCAGCTTTACTCCTTCGTAGATAGCCACATACCACGCGGTGACCCCTCTGTACTTTCGCAGAATATCCTTGTTCAAGTGATGGTGTGTGGTGACGCCCGCGTTCTTATTCAGCGCACTATTTACC
>JALYYZ010000088.1 GCA_030945985.1 Chloroflexota bacterium | reverse complement strand
TTGTGTTGGGCAACAGAATAGCACTCCTAGGCACTTTCGTCAATGCTTAACTAACTTCCGCTCAGGGCTGATGCAAAGTCATTTGTTCGTGCGAAGTTATCAAGTTTGTGAGACAAAATTAGGGTTTTGCAAGATGTGGTCAACCCTAGCCAGCGTCATCTATTTTACGAAGCCAAGTTATAGAATCCTGGAAATTGGTTTGTGCCTGACTTTGCATCAGCCCTGAGCGGAAGTCAGTTAAGCATTGACGAAAGTGCCTAGGAGTGCTATTCTGTTGCCCAACACAAGATTCTCCCGTCGCTTGCTGCTTGCAGTAGAAAGAGTGCAATGACCATTCGCCTACCTTCTAGTACTTCACCAGCAAAGTTTTGATAGTTTCATTATTTCTCTCATGGGAGAAATAATGAAACAAAATAGTCACTATTTAGCTGGCGGAGTACTAGCCCGCACATGGCAGAATCTGATAGAGAAGACTCCGCCAGTCTAACATCGGCTAATTGAATAGTCAAGCATTGACGAAAGTGCCCAGGAGTGCTATTCTGTTGCCCAACACAAGATTCTCCCGTCGCTCGCTGCTTGCAGTAGAAAGTGGGGAATGACCATTGGCCCACCTTCGAATCCTCTACCCTGACTGCTCTCTACCACATGGCTATGTCGGTGACAAAGTACACCTGAGACGTGCGAGTCGAGAGGTAACTTTATGAGCTTGAAGCTATCCAGCGCTCCCGTATCGTGGGGCATCACTGAAATAAAAGGTCTTACTGCGGCCTTGCCGTACCAGAAGATCATGGACGAGATCGCGCAGGCGGGGTATAAAGGCACCGAGTTAGGCCCCTGGGGCTTCTATCCCACCTCGCCGGAACTGTTAGGCAGGGAGCTCGCTGCTCGCGACCTGCAGTTGGTAGCCTCGTTCGTAGATGTGCCCCTGCACGAGCCTGCGCTCTTCGATGAGGGCACCCAGGCCGTAAAAAGGGCGATACCGCTGCTGGCAGAACTGGGCGCCCAGGGCATTATCCTATCGGCGCAGGGCACACCTGACCGCTCATTAGTAGCAGGGTGGGCCGGCGACGCGGACGGCTTGACTGCAAGGCAGTGGAAAGATGCCGGGGCGTACCTTCGCGAACTGGCCCTCCTGGCGAGCGATGCCGGTCTGACTCCTACTTTTCACCACCACGCGGGCACATACGTAGAGACCCCCGCCGAGATCGAAAGGCTCTTCAACGAGGTTGACCCCGCTCTGCTGGGCCTTTGCCTCGATACGGGCCACCTTGTCTATGGTGGTGGCGATAACATACGTACCATCTCTACCTACGGCCGGGTTATCCGCCACGTTCATCTCAAGAACATCGACGCAGAGGTGCTTGCCAGGGTGCGCGTCGAGCGTCTCGATTATGTGCAAGCGGTAAGGGCAGGGGTGTTCAGCCCATTAGAGGCGGGCAGTGTCGATATCCCCGCAGTCTTAGATGCGCTGAAGCAGGTGGGCTACAACGGGTGGTACGTGGTCGAGCAGGATATTGACCGGGTGCAGACGGGGCATAGCGATCCTTTGCAAGGCGCTACACGGGCAAGGGAGTATCTCCAAAATATCGAGCCGCAAGCCCGTCAGTAACAGGTGAGATTAGAGCTACCAGGCCGTACGAGGGTCTGATACCAGGAGAAATATAGGGTGGAAACCGAAACGCAGACTGGGGTTGGCAGCCACGAAGTCGAGGCGCCATCCGTGAGGACCGACATACTGCGAATGGAGGGGATCACCAAAGGCTTCCCAGGAGTGGTGGCTCTTGCCGGGGTCGATTTCGGCCTGCTTCCCGGCGAGGTGCATGTTCTACTGGGCGAGAACGGCGCGGGCAAATCGACGCTGGTGAAGATAATGACAGGCGCATACCAGAAGGACGCGGGCACCATCTTCTGGAAGGGGCAGCCTGTCACTATCGACTCGCCGGGGCAGGCGCAACGCATGGGCATAAGCGTTATCTACCAGGAATTCAACCTTATCCCACAGCTCAGCGTAGGCGAGAACATCTTTATCACGCGCGAACCACTGACTTTCTCGGCCGGGCCACTACGGGTGATCGACTGGCCCAGGCTTTATCGCGAATCAGGGGAGCTACTGCGCAGCCTCGACCTCTCGCTCGACCCACGCCAGCCAGTTGAGGGCCTGGGAGTGGCCCAACAGCAGATGGTCGAGATAGCGAAGGCGCTCTCGGTACACGCCGAAGTAATTATCATGGACGAGCCGACCTCCGCGCTCACCGGGCATGAGATCGACGAGCTATTCAAGGTTATCAGGAAGCTGCGCTCGCAGGGCAAATCGATCATCTATATCACCCACCGCCTCGACGAGGTCAAGGAGTTGGGTGACCGGGCAACAGTCTTCAGGGATGGGAAGAGCGTGGACACCGTGCAAGTAGCAGATACTTCCATAGGTACGCTCATACAACTGATGGTAGGGCGCTCGATCAACCAGCAATTTCCAAAGGTAGTCGCTGCACGGGGTGCTGAAGTATTGCGGGTCGAGGGCCTCTCCAGCGAGGGAACTCCCGCCTTGCACGATATCTCATTCTCGGCTTACGCGGGCGAAGTGCTGGGCATATCGGGCCTGGTAGGGGCGGGGCGCACCGAATTAGTGCGAGCCATCTTCGGCGCTGATCCGTACGATGCCGGACACGTTTACGTTGACAACAGCCCTGTGCATTTCAAGAACCCCTCTCAGGCGATACACGCCGGCGTGGGCCTACTGCCGGAGAGCCGCAAGGAACAGGGGCTTGTGCTGGTGCTCTCGGTCGGCAAGAACATCACGATGGCCCATATGGAGCAGGTGTCGAGCGGTATATTCCTCAACCGGAAGCGCGAGGTGGAGGTCGCGAACAAACTGGTGCAACAACTGAGAATTCGCACGCCCAACCTTGAACAGGCGGTGCAATATTTGAGCGGCGGCAACCAGCAGAAAGTGGTGCTGGCCAAGTGGCTGACCGGGCGTAGCAAGCTGCTTATTTTCGACGAACCGACAAGAGGCATCGATGTGGGGGCCAAGGTCGAGGTGTATCAGTTAATGAATGAACTGACGGCGCAGGGTGTAGCTATCTTGATGGTCTCTTCGGAACTGCTCGAGGTGCTGGGTATGAGCGATCGCATCATGGTGATGCACGAGGGGCGGCAGACCGGAATATTCAGCCGTGAGGAGGCCACACAGGAAATTCTGCTGCGTGCAGCACTTGGAGAAGCACAGGAGGAGCCGCTATATGGCAGCGTCTAGCCCACAGCCGGGTGTAACGCCGTCTGCTGATTTAGGTAGATCGAGAGGGGCCCCACGGAGCATCATGGGAGTGCCGCTCACCGACCTGCTTGGCCGCTTTGGAGCGCCGCTCGGCCTTGTCATACTCTCCGTATTCCTCGCTTTCAGGTCACAGTATTTTTTGACGCCCGAGAACATCGCCAATATAGGTCGGCAGTCGGCTGTGATCGCCATCCTCTCTCTCGGCCAGTTGCTGGTGATCCTGACTGCCGGCATCGACCTGTCGGTAGGCGCCCTTATGGCCCTGAGCATAACAGTCCTGGCCTCGCTCGCCATAAAGATGGGCATGAACCCCTGGCTGGCTATGCTGGCTTGCCTGGGAGTTGGCCTAGTTCTCGGTATGACCAACGGTTTGCTTCTGACGAAATTGCACCTGCCTCACCCCTTTATCTCTACACTGGGCATGATGAACGTGGCAAGAGGCCTGGCGCTCATAATCACGGGTGGTTTCCCCATCTCCAATTTCCCGGATCAGAGCGTAACCTATGTAGGTTCGCAATCGATAGCCGGAATACCCGTGGCTTTCCTGCTGGTGATTTTGCTCTATCTCGCCGGTCACTTCGTCCTGACGAGGACCACGATTGGCAGGCAAATATATGCTGTGGGTGGCAACCCGGAGGCCGCTAGGCTCTCAGGTGTTATCGTGGGCAGGGTCCTCGTACTCGTCTACGCGGTCAGCGGCCTTATGGCAGGGCTGGCAGCGATCGTATTCGCGGGCCGGGTGAATTCAGGGCCGCCGAATGCGGGCCTCGGTATTGAGCTCGATACGATCTCGGCGGTCATTATTGGGGGCGCATCGTTCTTTGGTGGGCGAGGCACTATGAGCGGCACGATGATAGGTGTGCTCTTCATAGCTGTCCTGCGCAACGGCTTTAACCTGCTGAACGTGCCAGGCGAGTATCAGATATTGCTGATCGGTGTGATAATAGTGGGCGCGGTGTACGTCGATGTGCTCCGGCGTGGAGGGAGGAAGTAGGAGGTTGGGGTTGGTGGATAGTGGTTAGGGACCAGATATACTAACTGCTATCCACCAACCACTCGTCGTGACTAAGACCTCAATGTTCGAGGATCGAGGGGTAGGACATCAGGATCTAGTCCCTGATCCCAAATCCCCGATCGCTCGGTTGATCTCTCATCCAGGAAGGGGGTGATGCGGCTGCAAGAAAAGAAGACATATTGGGTAGACGCGACAACTTAAGTCGCTACTTATTTTCTCGAAGAGGAGGAAAGAAAATGCAAGTCAAGAAATTGGTAACATCACTATTCCTCGGGACGACGTTCCTGTTGCAGGCATGCGGCGGTGAGCCTGCCGCTACGCCGACGGCCGTTCCAGTGGCTACGAACACGACGGCTCCGGCCCCCGCTGCGGCAACAGATACGACGGCTCCGGCGGCAGCTACGGACACCACGGCTCCAGCAGCGTCCACGAACACCACAGCCCCGGCGGCAGGTACGGATACTCCAGGCGTAATGCCCAAGTCCGGGCCGCCCTACAATATTCCGGTTATCGTAAAGACCGACACCAGCACATACTGGAAAATAGTCGGCTCAGGCGCGACGGAAGCCGGAAAGGCTGACAAGGACGCCAACGTCAGCTTTCTAGGGGCTGACAGCGAGCAGAACATCGACGGGCAGATCCGCATCATCGAGGACCAGATCACTAAAAAGGCCAGCGTTCTTGTGATCGCCCCCAGCAACTCCGACCAGTTGAAACCGACCTTCGATAAGGCCAAGGCCGCCGGGATGCCGGTCATCCTCATCGATACCGATGCTAATTGGCCCGACAAGGCATCGTTCATCGGCACCGACAATGAGAAGGGCGGCGCACTCGCGGGCGCTTACTACGTCAAGAACCTGCAAAAGGGCGACAAAGTGGCTATCATCCGCGGTACCCTCGGTGATACCACTCATAACTCTCGCCAGAAAGGCGCAGAAGACGCTATGAAGGCGGCAGGGCTCAATATCGTAGCCATACAGCCGGCCGACAGTGATCGGGCGAAGGGCCAAAGCGTCATGGAGAACATCCTGACGGCCAACCCCGACCTCAAAGCGGTATTCGCAACCAATGATGAGATGGCCCTCGGAGCCGCCAATGCTGCGAAGCAGGCAGGCAAGAAGGTTATGATCATCGGCTTTGATGCCAATCCCGACGCGCTGACCGCCATCAAGGCGGGCGACCTCACAGGCTCGGTAGCCCAGTTCCCCAAGAACATCGGCAAGCTAGGCGTGGAGAATGCCCTCAAGCTGGCACGCGGTCAGACGATAGACAAGCGCATAGATACAGGCACTGAGCTTGTCACCACGGCCAACCTTGATAAGTTCATGACCCCCGCCGGCGGAACGCAGCCTACTGCCACAGCAGCAGGCCCCGTAGCCCCCGCCGCTCCCACCGCCACACTCGTCGTCTCGGGTAGTGGCGGCACGGGCACGCTTGTGATCCTGTCGCTATGGGGCGCTAGTGAACTCGACGCGTTCCAGAAGGTGCTGGATGGCTTCACCGCCAAAACCGGCATTAAGACACAGTTTATCCAGGCGCGCGACTTCGTGCCCGCTCTGCGGACGATGATCGCCGCCGGCAACCCTCCTATGGTAGCTATCGTTCCCCGCCCGGGCGTGATGGGCGACCTGGCACGTCAGGGTTCGCTCAAGGCCCTCACCGACCTCGGGCTGACAACCGCCGATGTCCAGGCGGGCTACAGCAAGGCATGGCAAGACCTGGGCACGGTCGACGGCAAGCTCTACGGTATAGCAGTGAAAGCCAACTCTAAGAGCACAGTCTGGTACCACCCCGATTCGTTCAAAGCAATGAACTTGCAGGTTCCCACCACATGGGACCAGATGATCGCCATCAGCGACAAGTATGTTGCAGCCGGCAAAACCCCATGGGCCGTTGGCGGAGGCGACTCCTGGACACTGACCGACTGGTTCGAGAACGTCTACGTGCGTACAGCGGGACCCGACAAGTATAGCGACCTGTTCGTCAACGGCAAGCTGCCCTTCACCGATGCCTCGGTGGTGGCAGCCGCTAAAAAGATGACCTCCATCATCGCCAACGATAAGTATGTCGCCGGTGGTAAGGAAGGCGTGCTCGGCACGAAGTTCGTTGACGGCATCGGCCGCGTGTTCGGTAAGAACGCCGATGCGCAGATGTACTATGAAGGCGGATTCGTCGGTGGCATCGCCCTGAAGGATGTCAACACCAGCCTTAAGGTGGGCACCGATATCGACTTCTTCCCCTTCCCAAGCATTGACCCCCAATATGGCAGCCCACTGATCGGTGGCGGCGACCTCCTGGTTGGCTTCGTCGACAACCCCCAGGTGCGCGCCTACATGAAGTACATGGTCAGCAAGGAAGCAGGCGAGATCTGGGCCAAAACAGGCGCGATCGTCTCCCCTAACAAGCAGGTAGACCCTTCCGTCTACCCGAACGACCTGGCGCGGAAAGAGGCAGCGCAAGTTGCCGCCGCTACGGTCTTCCGCTTCGACGGCTCGGACCAACTGCCCGGCAACCTCGCCGACGACTGGGGCGCAGCCCTGCAGGCCATGGTCACCAACCCCGCCGACATAGAGAAGATCCTCGGGGACTTCGACGTGAAAGCGGCACAGGAGTTCAAGCGGTAAATTAGTGACCGGTGATTGGTGATTGG
>JALYYZ010000067.1 GCA_030945985.1 Chloroflexota bacterium | reverse complement strand
TATAATTTCGGTGGCTCTTCGGCCAGTATGAACGATGTGATTGCTACTGCGTCAGGTGGGAGCTACGAGAACCATGGAGTGGTGAACTTGTCCTCTTCAACCACTATGAACAGCATGGTCGTTACTGCATCAGGTGGGGAACTTAGCATCGGTGTTGACAACAATTCATCGTCACTCACAATGAACAATGTGACTGCCACCGCATCAGGTGGAACCACTCTAAGCTACGGCATGCGCAACATTGACGCCTCACCCAATATCAGAAGCAGCGCGATCAAGGGTGAGATGGCCGGGCTGTACAACCTATCTAGCGGCACTATTCTGGTACAGAACTCACAAATATCAGGAACCGGCAACGCTGTATACGTCGATAGCGGAACCACTCTTAGAGTAGGAGGCTCGAACCTGAACGGGGGTCCGTTCGGCGGGGTAGGCACGCAGGTCTGCGCGGGGAACTACGACGAAAATTATGCCTTCTTCCCCAGCACCTGTCCATAACAAACTGGAGCCACCAACCGGGCGGATATGGCGAGGCATACCTTGTCCCTACAACTGGTAACAAAGCTCGAAAAGATGATAATCCAGACGCACGCTGAGCGAATCAGCATTAGGTAGGTTGAAATGCTCCATAAATCTATAAAAAGAAGCGCCATCTCACCAGGCAGCCGCGACCTGAGCAAGCAGGTGCGCTCTATTTCTATCCGTTTGCTCTCTACCATGGCGAGTCTGGTCCTCGTAGGAATGGTGGCTATCATGGCCCAAACTGGCCTTGCTAAGGGCGCTCCCACGCAGGCCGGCGGATCGGGAAGCGCAGGGGCGGTCCATGCACCCTCCTGCGACCCCACCTGGGAGGTCGTCTCCGGTCTCGGCCCGACAGCCACTTACAGCAGCCTAAAGAGCGTCGCGGTACTATCAGCCAACGATGCGTGGGCGGTTGGCGCCTGCCTGTGTGGCACGGGAGAAACTACGCTAACAGAGCACTGGGACGGGGTTGGCTGGAGCCGGGTGCCAAGCCCAAATGTTCAATTTAATACCATCCTGGTGGGGGTCGCCGCCGTATCGGCCGGCGATGTGTGGGCTGTGGGCTACTACAACAATGGGATTGGAACACCGGCATCCAGAGTGATCGAGCACTGGAACGGGAGCGCTTGGAGCATAGTGAACAGCCCCAACCCAGCTGATAGCGGCAACAACCTAACCGGCGTGGTGGCACCATCGGCCACCGATGTGTGGGCTGTGGGTGCATACTTCAATCACAGTACTCACCTTACAGAAACACTGGTAGAGCACTGGGACGGGAGCAGTTGGAGCGTCGTGAATAGCCCGAATCGGGCGAGTCGCTCCCATAGCACCCTGACCGCTGTAGCTTTAGTGTCACCCGACGATATATGGGCGTTAGGCAGCAGCGATGATGGACCAGCGGAGCGTACGCTGTTAGAGCACTGGGACGGGAGCGCCTGGACGCTGGTTTCGAGCCCAAGTCCGGGCACCTGGAACAGCATACTACAGAGTCTAGCGGTAGTATCAGCCAATGATGTCTGGGCTGTTGGCTACTACATTGTTTATCCGTCGATCGAAAAGCTAACGCTGATAGAGCATTGGGACGGGAGACATTGGAGCGTGGTGGATAGCCCCAACCCAAGTACCGTTGACAACGTCCTGAATGGCGTAGCTGTAATATCAACCGGCGACGTGTGGGCTGTGGGCACTATACAGACTCGTACTTACGGCCCATTCCGAACGCTAATAGAGCATTGGGACGGGACCGGCTGGAGCGTGGTGGATAGCCCCAGCCCGGGCCTGAATCTAAATGAGCTAATTGGTATAGCAGTAACATCAGCCACCTCTGTGTGGGCTGTAGGCAACGACGATGGCCCGTTCGGTTCAGCGCCACCGCTAGTAGAGCGGCTTACCCCGTGCGCGACCACCCCCACACCTACATCCACGCCCATACCCACACCTCAGCCGTCGCCCACGCCTGCCCCGTGCATACCTGGCACCTTCACCGATATGCCTGCGAACAGCCCCTTTTATCCTTATGTCACCTGCCTGGTCAACCGAAGCATAATCAGTGGCTATGGGGACTGCACATTCCGCGCGAACAATCTGGTGACGCGCAGCCAGCTTGCCAAGATTGTCTCTAACTCAGCAGGTTTTCAGGAGGATCCAGGTGCTCAGATTTTCGAGGACGTACCGCCTGCTTCCCCATTCTACCAGTGGATCAACAGGCTGAACAGGCGCGGATTTATAGGTGGATACAACTGCGGCAGTGCAGGGGAGCCATGCCTCTCCGGCAACAAGCCATACTTCCGCCCTGCTGCTAACGCGACCAGAGGACAAACCTCGAAAATAGTTGCCAATACCGCAGGTTATGTTGAAGAACCGAGCGAGCAGACCTTTGAGGATGTGCCTCCAACCGATACTTTCTACAGAGAGATCCAGAGGCTTACTGTACGGAACATCATGGGAGGGTACCCATGTAGCGGTGCTGCTGAGCCTTGCATATCGGGTAAGCCATACTTTCGCCCTCAAAACAACGTCACACGAGGCCAAAGCGCCAAGATAGTTGCAAACACCTTCTACCCCAACTGCGTAACCCCATAAACGAAGTTGAGCAAGACGGAGGTGTCTCTACCAACCTTGGGGTGATTGACACTCCTGCTGGGGTGACGACGCTGACGATAACGGTAACTACCGAGTAATGTTGCAAAAGTCTTTTCAGTTTAACAGCACGAGAGAGCGTCAGGCGGTTGGGCAAGAAGGCATCCAGTTGGGCATTGGGCCGGGCACCCGATTACCGTCGTTATCCAATCCTGGTGGCCTTTCTACAGCAGACACCAGAACGTTTCTTTCCAAAAACAAACCAATATGACCCTGCGGGTTTTGATTGGTTTGTTTTACTTTCAAATCTAATTTCTTACCAGGGGCAGCCCGCTATATGCTATCGCAAGAGCACGCTACGTGAAGCATGTATCTCTTGATCGTACAGGTCGATCATGCTCGCGGCAATGTTGCCCCAGGAATATTGGAGGGCGTGCCTGGCTGCCTGACGGCCCATCTGTAGGCGTAACTTGGGGTTCTTCAAGAGATTGTGTACCTGTTCTGCCAGAGCGAAATGGTTCTCCTCCGGCACCAGGAAGCCGGTCTCCCCGTCCTTGATGGTGTACGAGAGGCCACCAACGTTGGAGGCTATCACAGGCGTACCCGAGGCCATGGCCTCCACAGCTACCAGGCCGAACGACTCGTAGTGCGAGGGCATGATAGTTATATCCGCAGCCGAGTAGTATAAAGGCAGCATCTCCTGTGGCTTGGAACCTACAAATTCAACCTGCTCTTCAAGGTTCAAGTCCCTATGAAGCTGCACCACCCGGCGCAGCTCGGCATTCTCTTCTTCGGTCTGCCCGCCACCGCCCACGATCAGCACCTTCAGGTTGCGCCCTGCGCAGGTGCGGCTCACGACCGCCACCGACTCGAGCAGAGTATCTATCCCCTTGAGACGCTCGATGCGCCCAACAAAGAGGAGTATAGGGGTATCCAGGTCGGGCAAGCCGAGCATGCGACGCACCTCCGCACGATCACGGGGATGGAAGATAGTTGTGTCTACCCCCGCCGGCACTACGGTTATTTTAGCCGCGTTCGCTGCGTAGAGATTGACCATCTGCCTCTTGTCGAGGGGGGTAGCGGCTACTATGCGGTTAGCCCAACCCATGATTTGCCTTTCAGCTTCGATACGCGCGCCGATCTCGAGGTCTGCGGCCTCTTTGGCGACGCTATTCTTCATAGCACCCAGTGTGTGGAACATATGGACCAGGGGCACATTCCATTCGCTTTGCAGCTTGTGCCCTGCCATCGCCGACAGCCAATAGTGGCTATGCACAAGGTCATAGTGAACGCCGCCTTGCATGGCGAAACGCTTTATGCCGGCAGTGAACTCGTCAACATGAGAGAGGAGCTTATTCTTGTCGTAGGCTGCCTTGGGGCCGGCTTCAAGGTGTATCACCCTGGCGTCGTAGCCAAGCTCCTGCACCGCGTCTGTCTGCGTGTCCTGGAAGCGGGTAAAAACATCTACATGGTTGCCACGGCGGCCAAGCTCACGGCTAAGCTCTCGTACATAGACGTTCATCCCGCCTGTCTCATGCCCACCAAGCAGAGCCTGTGGGCACGCCAGAGGGCAGGTGTGCATACTTATCATTGCTATATTTGGCATTTATTGTTTGAACCCTTTTACTATTTCTTTGTGATACAGCTCTTTGAAGAGGCGCGGCTGGTAGCACAAGGCTATTTTCTTTTTTCAATAACAGCTCGGTACACGAATGTATCTTTAGCCCCGAAGCCATACTTGTAAGGCTCGTCACCACGTAGGAAATCGAAGGCGCTGTAACCTTGTTTAATTGCTTTGTTGATACGGTAGGCCAGGAGCGCTACGCCGGCGCTATAAGAGGCAAAATGTGGGTCGTAGCCCGAGTTGTACAGGTATATGCGGCCCTTGTAGGCGAACGATAAATAAGCCGAGGCGGGTTCACCGTTTATGTCGAGGATTGCCAGGTCGATCCAGCCGGTGCTTGCCAGATCAGAAGCCATATCGAGGAAGTAGCTCGCCATATAGTCTGTCATAAAGAGGGCTTTATCGGCTCCGCTTTGTCTGTGCAGATCAATAAAGTCCTGCATACCTCTTTGAAGAGCTGCAGCGTCGGTGGCCGGCACCAGGCGCCAACGAACATCGTCGCGACCTTCCAGCTTGCGGACCTTACGCCGCAGTTCATGCCGGTCCTTCTTGCGTAGGCTCCCCAGGTACGCCTCCCAATCGCCGGGCAGCGGGAGCACAGGGCTCACATCTTCTGCGAAGAGACGTACGTTCAAACCTTGCTCTTTGCAGAGGCCCTGCAGAAGGTCCCTGGAAGGAGAGAAATCGGGTAACGAGTGCACGTCTATAATGTCCCATTCACCGGTCCTCTCCTGTAGATAACCCAGCACAGAAGACCAGACGGCGGACAGACGCTCGGGCGGCGCGAGCAGATCCAGGTAGTCGGCCACATCCTTGCCACCCACTATGCGTACAATGCGCCTGGCCTCACCTTCCCCATCAGGTCGCAGTTCTCCACGGACGTATTCTTTGAGAGGGGGCATAGGTTCAAGGGCAATAAAAATGGGAGCGATACCTATAAGCTCCCCGTTCTCTTCTCGAATTGCAAGCAAATGCAGCGTACAGTTCTCCTGACAGAAGTGCTGCCACCATGAGGCTTGCCATTGCCAGGTCATAAATGGTACATCACATGCCGACCGCGCAAGCAGAGCGTCCCACTCAGGCGCCGTTAGACCAGCGCCTTCGCCTAATAAGGAGCCAAAAGTACCTTGTGCTTCTACCTTCAGGCCCGAAGTCACGCTCAACATCTATCTGGTGTACCTCTGTACGTTTTTACGCTTGCCGGGCGGCAGCGGATTGATAGCTTAATTATAACCTATTTCTCTCTTACCACGTATGGAGAGACGAGTAAGGTCGTGAGCATGGCAGTGAAAATAAAGTCGAGCGTCCAGGTTAGGCTATCCGACATGCGTTCGGTTAGACACCCACCAATCCCTTCTCCTCTCCCATTCCAGGCTGTCAGGACCTTCCCTGCTGTCCACTCCCCACCGCGCAGCGACTATGCCCAGTACCAACAGCATAACTATTATTAAGATGATCTCCACTATAAGTCCTCCCGCCCCATTACTCCTATACACTGATAGGGTGCCGGGGCCCCTTCTTCAACATCACATATTGACAGTACGTACATAACCTTCTATAATTGTTATGCTGGTTATAGTATATCACTATGTTCCTAACCCGTCAAGGTTATTACGGAGGTTATTCTTGAGGAATGTTATTGTGCAAGAAGAGGAGGAAGGAGTGTTCTCCATGATAGGTGGAGCGCTTTGCCTCGATTTCACCAACACAGTCAGCAGCACGAAAAGCGGCCTGCGCGATGGTGACAAGCTCAGCAGCTTTGGCGACTTTGTAGAATGGAGCAGGCAAGCGGGGCTCATAGACTCAGAGGAGGCAGCAGAACTGCTAGCGCAATGGAAGGCAGATCACGAAAAAGGTGACAGCACACTGCGGGCGGCAGTAGAGCTTAGAGAGACCATCTACAGGCTCTTCTCTGCCGTGGCTGTGGGAAAAGAGATCGCGCACGACGACCTTGATGACCTCAACAGGGGCCTGTCCGCAGCGATGGCCCATCTCCAGGTGGAGACAGAAGGTGAGGGGTTTAGATGGGGCTGGCGAGGCGAGAGTAACAGAATGGAAAGCCTCCTCTGGCCTATCGCGAAGTCGGCGGGCGAATTGCTGGTAGACGGCAACCTGCAAAGAGTAAGAGAGTGCGCGGGCCAAACATGCGCATGGCTCTTTGTAGATACAAGCCGCAATCACAGCAGGCGCTGGTGTGACATGAGCGGCTGCGGCAACAGAGCGAAAGTTCGCAAGCACTATCACGCGCATGCTATAGCTGCCGCTAAATATAGCACGGCCAAATAGGTTGAGAGTAGGCTAAATCACGAAACAAAAAAGAAGGTACAAGAGACTATCTCTTGTACCTTCTTTTATCCTGTTGCTTGTTACTCTTTACTGGTGAAGTTGCCATAGCAGGCAATTAGCGGTTCTTGAACTTGGGAAAGAGGAAGGGCGGGATATCCAACTCGTCACCGCTCTGAGGCTGTACGGGCCGTGTACCCGTGGGGCGCATGGCGGGCTGGCTATCGTTTGTTCTGGACTGAGCCGCGTTAGGCGACTGAGGCTGGGCGCCGGTCTCGCGGTCAGCAGGGGCTTGCTGGGAGTGCTGAGCCTGTTGCTGGGACGAGGTGCCGTAAGGCTGCATCTGCGGAGGCTGGCTCTGCTGGTGCTGTGGCTGTGTGTAGCTCTGTGAGTGCGAGGGATTGTCACGCTGAACGTAGGTCGGGCGCATTTCCACCGCTCGACGATTAGAGTCAAAGCCGGTAGCTATCAGAGTGATCATCACGTCGTTGCCCATTTCGGGGTCGATCACCGCGCCGAAGATAATATTAGCCTCAGGATCAGCAGCCTGCTGGATCACAGAAGCGGCTTCATGCACTTCCATCATGCCCAGGTCGGTACCGCCCGTAATGTTGAAGAGCACGCCTTTAGCACCCTCAATACTGATCTCTAGCAGGGGCGATTCGATAGCCTGGCGAGCCGCATCGATACAGCGAGTGTCGCCCGTGCCGCGTCCTATAGCCATGAGAGCAGAGCCCGCTAACTGCATGATGCTCTTGACATCAGCAAAGTCGAGGTTGATCAAACCAGGTTCGGTGATAAGGTCGGAGATGCCCTGGATGCCCTGCCTGAGCACGTCATCAGCAATACGAAAGGCTTCGTTGAGAGTAGTCTTCTTGTCAGCGATCTGTAGAAGCCGGTCGTTGGGAATAGTGATCAGGGTATCTACCTGCTCCTTAAGAGCGGCCAGACCTTCATCGCCCGCAATCCTGCGTCGGGCCCCTTCGAAGGTAAAAGGGCGAGTAACCACGCCAACTGTGAGGGCCCCTATCTCGCGTGCGATCTGGGCAACAACAGCAGATGCCCCTGTGCCGGTGCCACCACCCATACCTGCGGTGATGAAGACCATGTCGGCGCCTTTGAGCACCTCAAAGAGCTCCTCGCTCGTCTCGTCTGCCGCGCGGCGGCCAATATCCGGGTTGCCTCCCGAGCCAAGACCCTTGGTGAGCTTGTCGCCGATGCGGATCCTCGTGGGAGCTTCCGAGTGCAGCAGGGCCTGGGCGTCGGTATTCACAGCGATGAAATCCACACCCTTGACACCTGCCTGTATCATGCGATTAATGGCATTGGAGCCACCACCACCGACACCTATAACTTTGATCTGAGCAAAGTTCTCTACCGGCAGGCCATTGTCCCGGCCATTAGTGTAACCTATATGCACCGGCCTGTTGGTCCCGTTGCCGCCCCCTGGTGTAAACATAACATCCTCCTCTACCCCAAGTCCAAAAGAGTCTCTGTGTAAGCCTTTTGTGTACGCAACAGCCGAGCTTAGGAGCCTCCACTTACAAGTAAAATACGGTACATAATGGTACCTATCATTATCTAAAACGGCACATAAGCGCTTTGGCTTATCAACACGACATAGCGGTGTCAGACAAATCTTAGCTAAATAGTTCTAAAAGTCGGCCAGTAAAGCCATCCTAAGCATTGATAATACACGATTGTACGGCTTAGTTCAAGTGTAAGTGGGCAAATTCGTTGTAAATCAGGTAAATGACGTATGCCGATGTTAGCCTTACGGTAAAAAGCGTCTTAGCCACTTGGCTAACACACCTTCAGCTGGCGCTTTCTCACCCGTAGATCGCTGGCTTACGCGCATTTGAGAAACGGCAGCGCTCTGCTTACTACCCCATTGAAGGAGGCCAACAGCAGTAGCGTACGAGGGCACCTCAAAGGAGTCGGCCAGGCCGCCTACCCTGTTCGGGCGACCCACTCGTGTGGGCATGCGCAACTTGTGGGAGGCGAGCGGCTCAATACCGCGCATGGTCGCCACACCACCTGTCAGTACCACCCCTGCAGGAAGAAGGCCTTCATATCCACTGCGCCGGATCTCGTCTCCCACCAATCCGAAAAGCTGATCTAGCCGAGCGGCCATCACTTCGTTTAGCTCGTCACGACTGATTCGCCGGGGCGTACCCTCGAAGGTCTCCGTCTCGAGCATCTCTTCGTCATGAGATGCCAGCCTCTCCTCTTCCTCAGAGTGCCGGTGCTCGGCAGTGCCTACACCTGATGAAGCCTGCGCGTGAGACTTGCCGTTTCGGGCGGGCTCGGCCGGGCGTGGCTGCCTGACCGTGCCAGGCACAACAGCCTGTCCATACTGCAACTTGAGCGACTCGGCCGACTCGTACGGTATGTTGAAGACGATCACCAGGTCGTTGGTGAGATGCCAACCACCAACTGGTATTACCTTAGTATGCCACACTGCTCCTTCGGCATAGATAGCGATGTCGGTGGTGCCATGCCCGATGTCCACCAGTACCACGCCGAGGTTCTTCTCCTGCTCAGTGAGCACTGCCTCAGCAGATGCGAGAGGGGAAAGCACAAGGTCGTCTACCTCTACGTCCGCCTTCTGCACGCAGCGTATCAGGTTCTCGCGCACATTGCTGTTACCCGTTACGATATGGGTCTCAACATCGAGCCTAAAACCGGACAGGCCGACGGGGTTGCGTATCCCGTCCTGCCCATCAACTGTGTATGTGCGGGGGATCACATGTAGCACATCCCGGCCCATAGGAGGGGCGGACATAGCGCGGGCAGCCTCAATCGCACGCTCCACATCGTTCTGACTGATAACGCGATCTGGGTGGGACACCGCCACCAGGCCGCGGCTATTGGACGAGGAGATGTGACTGCCGGAGGTAGAAACATAGGCCGAGAGTATGTGGCAGCCCGACTGCCGCTCGGCGGCCTCCAACGAGTGCGCTATGGCACCACTCGCTTTTACTATGTCGGTGATCATCCCCTTGGTCAGGCCTTCCGAAGCCACTGCACCCACACCTAACACGTTGAGACGGGCATTAGGTCCGGCGCCTGCCTCGGCTACAACGGTGCAAACTTTATAGGTGCCGACATCTATGCCGACTATGATACTGCTGGTTTTTGCCATAGCTCTTTCTCATGGGACAACGCCCACTACCTCCTGTTGATCGGTGGGAGGCATATTATACTTTGTTGGTCCTCATTATACCGCGCTTTCCACCTGTTCTTGGAGGACGCTTACCAAAGCGTTGTTTATATCTTAATGATAGTTACACTAGCATTACTTCTATCATCATATTCCTCCCCTGGAGACAAGGAATGGCTGCACCCTGCTAAGTCCAACCCGGAACACAACTGTTCGCCGGCGTCTCAGTGAGTTACAGTGGGACGGTCTACGGACCGCACATCTAGCTGACTCCAGCCGGTGTTGTTGCCCCTGAGACGAAGCAATGCAGCCTGCACAATCTTGATCTTCTGGTCCAGTTTGTCGCCGGTACCAAACTCTATGCGCTGGTCGGTGACAGTGATAGCAGTAATACCGTTATCGGGTGCCCACTCGAGTTGACGGAGTTGCAGGCCCGTGGCAGCAGGAAGGGTAAGATATATCTGCTGGGCGGTGTCAGCGGCATCGGCTTTGTTGACAGGCATAGGAGCACCAATCTTAAGGGCATCGGTCATAGGGCTGCGGTCGAATATCGTCACGAGGCCGTCAAGTGTGGAAGCATTGCCCACCACCACATGGTCATCGCTGGCCAGTAGCGGTGTACCGTCGCCAAGCACCCATACTACCGCCGGGCGGCGCTCCTGCACATTGATGATAACGCTGTTGGGTAGAAGTGTCTCCACAGTCACACCTTTGAGGAGAGCGGCCTCTTTAGCGAGCCGAGCTTGTACCTGCTGAGGGTCGACGAGGAAGATATTCTCCCCCTGAACGTTCGCTATCTGATTGGCCTGCTCCACGCTCAACACCTTACTCCCCTGTACGGTGACGGAAGCCACTGTATACTCGGGCGAAGTGGCAAACGACACAGCGCCGGCAACTATGAAAGCCAGTCCTACGGCGGCGAAGAAGCGACCCCGGCGCACATCTTCGCTAAAGAGTCGCCATCCCTGCCGGCTGGCGGCCGCACCCACCCGCCGCCCGCGCGCGCGCTCAACTCCTTCTTTCTCATCTACTGAAGCCGAAAGGCCAAGTACCTCTGCCTGCGAGGTACGATTTATGCGTGGGACGTTGACCCTGCTCATACGCTTAACTCGCTACCTACATCGCTAAGGGCTGCCCTGTTCCGCTGCTGCTCTCCGTAACGCTCGACCGCAAGCTCAACCAGTCTGTCGATCAATGCCGGATAGGATAACCCCGATGCCTCCCACAACTTGGGATACATAGATATAGCCGTAAACCCTGGTATGGTGTTTATCTCGTTGAGCCATACCTCTGAGAAATCACGGGCAACAAAAAAATCGACCCTCGCCATTCCTGCAGCGTCAACAGCCTTGAACGCTCGCAGAGCCAGGTCTCTGATACGGCGCGAAATAGCAGCCGGCAGGTCGGCAGGTATGAAAAGGTCGGAGTTGTCGTCCAGATACTTTGCCCTGTAATCGTAGAACTCGTTGCCGGGCACAACCTCGCCCACCACCGACACTTCCGGCCTGTTGTTGCCCAGTACCGCGCACTCGCACTCACGTGCGTCTACACCCTGCTCAATCACCAACCTGCGGTCGTAGCGCGCAGCCATGCTCAGCGCGGCGGCAAACTCGTCAGGACCATGTATCTTGCAGACGCCAACGCTGGACCCCATATTGGAAGGCTTGGCGAACATCGGGTAGCGTAGCTCCAACTCGGCCATACGCTGCGTTCCGCCTGGATCGCTTTCCCACTCGTCGCGGGTGAGGGCAACGTGAGGCACGATCGGTAAGCCACGGGCAGTAAATACATCTTTCATCATCCACTTGTCCATGCCCACCGCCGAGCCGAGCACGCCTGAACCGACATAGGGTATGCCTGCGTGCTCCAGCAGACCCTGGATGGTGCCGTCCTCACCCATGGGGCCATGCAGCACTGGGAATATGACGTCAAGGGACGCACTTACTTCGGCGGTTAGAGCATGAGCCCCATTCGAGCCTGAGCCCGCAAACTGCACGATTTCAGCATGCCCTCTATTATCTAAATGGGTAGCAAGTAGAGAGGCAGCATGGGGTGCCTCTGCATCATATTCATCGTCATATTCGCCGGATCGCAACGCCTCCATGGGGTCGCCCTTCAGGAGCCATGTACCATGCTTGGTTATCCCAATCGGCACGATCTCGTACTTAGCTGGATCCATCGCGGTCATGATGCTACGAGCCGAGGCTAGCGACACCTCATGTTCGCTAGACTGTCCGCCGAATAGTATCCCTACCCTTATCTTCGCCAAAGAAAACCCTCTTGGCCCAACTTGGGCTCCTGCTTAATATATGTTCTTTGGTGACTTACCGGACAAGCATTAATAGCCCACTTTACGCAGCAAGGACCATTTTCGTGCGAAGTCCGCAAGTACCGGCTCGATGATATCGTGCATAAGGTGAGCTAATCGTTTCATTCTTCCTCACCCATGTGAGGAAGAATGAAACAAAACAATCAGAACCTAGTCGGTAAGACACTAATATAGGCCCTTAGCTATGACATTATTAGAACCAGCAGACGACTCTAGCCACGGCTATAGTCATCCTCCAAACGTATAACGTCCTCTAAGAAAGGCGTAGATACCTCTAGCAGAACCGAGTCTTCCAGCGCCTCGAACCGGTGAACGGTATTAGGAGGGATATGCACATATTGCCCACACTCCCACTCGCTAGTCTTGTCGTTGTATGTCAATTTGACTTTGCCTGAGAGGAGATATAGGGTCTCCTCTTTAATCTCATGCTTCTGCAAGCTGAGACGGTGCCCCGCCTTTACTTCAAGCACTTTGCCCGCGTAATGGTCGGTGTGAGCATACCATATCTCGCGGCCCCACGGTTTTTCCACAATCTTGGGTGTCTGTTGAGGATTATCCATATTTCTCCACATGTCATGCTTCTATTTTTCTGCCGCTCTATTATAGCGCACTTTCTATCCTGCATCAGCAATAAGCACAGGGATATGTTGCTTGCCTAGACCTTGTATTAGCTCTGACATAGATGAGCAGACTGATTGACGCCACCCATCAGTTTACGATGTGTTGCAAATCAGAGTTCTGGCGCGTGCTACCGCTATCTGGCACAGAAACTGCTTCACTGAACAAAACCAACAGGCAGAAAGGGTGATAAAAAATGAGTAACCTCGACAAGCACAAGAAGAAACCGGCTCCACCAACTGTAGATGTCCACCATGGCGAAACGGTGCTAATCGACGATACAGCACACCTACAGAGTGGAAGTGTGTCAGATCGCCAGGTGGTGAATCGGAACGCTCTTGATCAGAACGAGCAAGTTGTTGTCGCTTTAAGAGACGAATACTTGGACGTGAAGAAAAATTGGGTCGAGACCGGAGCCGTACTCATCAAGAAACGTGTCGAGACACAACAGCAAACCGTGCCCGTGGACCTCGAGTACGAAGAGGTTGAGGTTCAACGTGTGCCCGTGAACAGGATACTCGCACCCGGCGAAAGCGTAAGTCCACGGAACGAAGGTGATGTCTTGATTGTACCCGTAGTGGAAGAGGAGGTGGTTGTAACCAAGAGGTTGGTCGTACGCGAGGAGATACGCATACTCAAGCGACGTATGCAAAGGCGACAGGAGTTCAGCGATACCGTGCGTAGCGAACAATTGCAGGTTGAAACAACCGGCGACCTCGAATTCACTAACGACTAACTATCAGCATATCCATCGCTCGACCCAGTAAGCGTGACGAGGGCGCACGATTCATCTAAGAGGAAAGCGGAGCTAACTCACAGAATTTTAGGAGGCAAAAACCAATGGCTAACGAACGCGACACAGTAGTAGGTATTTTTCTTGACCAGGCACATGCACAGAAGGCTATACAAGCCCTCAAAGCAGCCGGATTCAACGCTCAGATGACC